>JBDKUD010000223.1:0-13736 GCA_039679805.1 Syntrophomonas sp.
CAGGACTGGCAAAACCGGGATATCCGTATCTGGAATTTACAATGGAGCTCGCATTCATCAGCCTCTTCCCCATCAATAAGCCTTTATGCCCGGGTGAATGCCCTCACCGGCGAGTTGGTAGCTTTCAACCTGGATATTCCCAGAACGGATGACCAAAAACCTACGCTAAGCCGGGAAACTGCCCTAAAGACTGCCGAAGATTTTATCAAAAAGGTTTATCCGCAACGTTTTGGGCAGATTAAATTGAATGATACCGATATTAACTCCGCCGGTAATGAAAGCCAGACTAACTGGAATTTTAACTATCAGCGGGTGGTAAACGGGATAAACTGTCCTGGTAATGGTATTGATATTAATGTCGATAGCGTCCATAAACGGGTAACTTCATTCAATCTGAACTGGAGTAATCAGGAATTTCCTGCCGCCACGAATGTATTGGGGCTGGATAAAGCCAATCAGCTCTTTTTACAGGGTTTACCCCTTACTCTTACCTATATACCTGTTAACGGGCCTCAGGGTCCCGTGGAAATTAGGTTGGTCTACCAACCGCAAAATCCTCCCGGGCAACCTCAGGGAGTTATGATTAATGCCCAGACCGGTGACTGGCTGGACAATGAAGGCAAACCAGTATCCGAACAGGTGCTGGGCTATCATTTTAACGATATTACCGGCCATTTTGCCGAAAAGGAAATAACACTATTGGGCCAGGCCGGTATATTTGGCGAATACGGAGATGCTTTTCATCCCAATGAAAACATTTCGCTGGTCTCACTGCTGCGGGCCATGTTATCAGTCCGTGATGGAACCTATTACCCCCGTGAACAAACTGACCAGGAAATAATGAACCGTGCCAAGGTCTTAGGCTGGCTGCAAAAGGACTATTCCCCTTCCTCATCAGTGGATCGGGAAATGATGGCCCGGCTTATTACCCACTACCTGGACCTGGACTACCTGGTTCGCGTTCCTCAGCTTTTCCAAATAACTTTTAAAGATAGTGCTGCCATGTCCTCTGAGTTCAAGGGCTATGCCGCTTTAACCTGGGGCCTGGGTATAATCAAAGGAGATGGGGTAAGCTTTGTGCCCACCCATACAGTAACCCGGGCTGAAGCCGCCGCTGCCCTGGTTCGGACTTTAAAAGCCAAAAGCCAACCATAAACCATTTATTAAAACGACCCATTAGCACCTTTTATCAGTGTTAATGGGTCGTTTTTACAGGGAGGTTAACTGGTCTAGTATACTTTGGAGCCCTTCATATATGCGAGAGGTCTTATTGAATTAGGGCAATATCGATGTTTCCAATTTTTGCTCCTTTTCAAACCTCTCCAGAGCAAGTTGAATGAGTCGGTCTATTAAATCCGAATAAGAAATACCACTGAATTCCCAGAGTTTTGGATACATACTTATTTTAGTAAAGCCAGGAATTGTGTTAATCTCATTTACCAGTATTTCTTTATTATCTCTCAGAAAAAAATCCACTCGTGCCATTCCTTCACAACATAGCACCTTAAACGTTTTAACTGCATAATCCTGAATTTGAGCGATTACGTCCATTGCTAGTTCAGCAGGAATCTTTAAAGTAGCACCATTTTCATTGATATACTTGGCATCATAAGAATAAAAGTCATGATGCGGCAGTATTTCACCAGGAAGAGATGCGGTTGCTATCTCATTTCCTAAAACTGAGCATTCAATTTCCCGCCCATTAATATTTTCTTCAATAATAATTTTAGTATCGTACTTAAAAGCTAATTGTAGTGCCTGATTAAATTCTTTCTCCGTGTTAACTTTACTAACCCCTACTGATGAACCAAGATTAGCCGGCTTAATGAAAACAGGCATACCCAGATATTCTTGTACCGTATTGAAATTAGTTTCATTAATTGAATAGCCATCAAATACCATAAAGTTGGCAATTGGAATACCTGCATCTCGAAGCAGCCTTTTCATTACATCTTTATCCATTCCTACCGCCGATCCTAATATACTGGCCCCAACAAAAGGAATGTTCGCAAGTATTAATAATCCTTGTATACTACCGTCTTCTCCATTCAAGCCATGGAGCACTGGAAACGCAACATCTATCTTTCCCAAGCTCAGTAAAGTTGAGACTCCCAACAACTGGTTTGTCGTGTTCCCAGGTATTACAGCAATTTGTTCGTCGCATGAATTAACCTGAATGGGCCTGTCATTATTCTCATTAAAAGATGCTTCGAAATATTTATTCGGATACCACCGACCTTGCTTATCAATCTCAATTAAAACTGTTTCATATTTTCTTTTATCCAGGGCCTCGATAATATTTCTAGCAGATTGGATGGAAACTTCATGTTCTGTTGATTTACCCCCGAATATAATTCCAACCCTGATTTTTCGATTCAAATTTAATCCTCCTATACTGATTAACTTAATTGCTGGTTGGTTTCTACTTAAATGATATTATTTATTAGCACTTAAATTATTTATCAATATATGTTATTCGTTCAAAAAACTTTCCATAATGACTAATATCAAAAAGTACACATTACTTATCCGCTATTAGATTCAGCGTACTTAGCCTCTTACCTGGTTCCTTAGGTCAGCTGGCATACGTATGAGCCTTCTTAAATAGTATGTATAGATAATACGGTTCTTTATTTCTCAACTTGCACTCGATTCATGAATTTGGTAAATTATTCCTTCTCTCCCAGCATTCAATTTCTCCTGGCATTATCCTGAACAACGGGTGGCATTCTATGACCGGAATGGTAACAATTTGCTGGCATTTGACTGGATCACGCCTTTGTAGCTTCTGGCACAACCAGGTAAACTCATAATCCAACTGTCCTCTGGTAACCAGTATTTTTAATTCGGTAAAACCAGCCCCTATTTTCTCCCGGTTAAAACTATATCCCCGTTGGGTTGCTTCTATCCATACTCCGTTCAGATAGCTTGCTATTGCCATCTGTGGATAGGGATGTTTTTTAAACCTTATGAGCTGAGGATGATTCTTATATCCGGTAGTTTCTTCCTGCAAAACCTTTTGAGCCAGCAAAGACTCCCGCCAGAGAGCCACCAGCCCTGCTGCATCCAGATATTTAGGATGTATGCTCCACAATCTCAAGTTAAGACCTCCCGACCACTAAAGCTTGGAAAAAGAACTTAAATATATCAAAAGGCCGGTGGTATATAAACCATCGACCTTTATATTATTCGCCTAATTATTTTCTATAAACCGAAAATGATAGGTGATTTTACTGGGCCAGTGCAGCAGGTAATCCCCTTCAGCGGCAGTAGGACCAGAATTATGTATTACTAGTGGAACCCCGTCCCGGCACCTGCGGTCAGATATTATGCCAATATGCTCCAGAGGCGGTCCGAATACTACGATATCTCCCGGCTGCCATTCAACTAGATTATTTACCTCTCCCGGTTTTACTTCAGTTGTCAATTGCTGGGCGTGACGGATAAAAAAGACTTGCAGGTTCTGCACCCTCCGAAAATCTATACTTGGTTCAGGATTAAGACCGGTTGGTCCATAAGCTTGCGGCGCCGATTCAATGTCTTCATCCACCATCACCTTGAGCTTATAACCGGCCGTTTTAAATGCCCGCCAGATTACATCTGTACAGGCACCTTTACCTTCCGGGGGATAGCCTGACTGGTGATAAGAGCCATCATAAACAGTACCTTTTTTTACTTCCCGGCGTGCTCCTTTTACGATATCCAGAGCGTCAGGAGTACCATTATGGTTTATGTCTTGTTTGGCAACCCTTTGTGGTACTTCACACCTGGGCTCCTGGGGAAAATTATCTAATAAGCTAACATAATTAAAATGACATTTCAGATAATCACTATATATGTTGGTTACCAGTATCAACCCTATTCCTATACCTAATAATAATATCCAAAGCCCGCATTTTGAGAATCCCTTCACCCGTACCACTGTCATACCCTCTCATTCACAAGCCTGGAAAGAACTTTCTCATGAATTGCCTGGTTATCATTTCCATATAGGACCATACGTATCTTTTTGATAAATTTTATCCCGGGAATTATAGCCAGAATAGTTTGCAGCGCGACATCAGCAGCTTCTTCCAGGGGATACCCGAATATCCCTGTGGAAATAGCCGGAAAAGCAATAGACTCAATTTCGTTTTTTTCTGCCAGGTTTAAGGCATTTCTATAACAATTAGCCAGAAGTTCAGCGGCAGGCTCATTTACTCCATATACCGGCCCTAAACAGTGAATTACGTATTGATTGGAAAGGTTGTGGCCACCGGTAATAACTGCTTCACCAGGCTTAATGGGCGCCAGCGGGCGACACTCTTTTTCCAATCCCGGTCCTGCTGCTCTATGTATAGCTCCGGCAACCCCTCCACCACTTAACAATTGCGCATTGGCAGCATTTACTATGGCTGTAATATCATCCTGTGCGATTATGTTTCCCTGAATAATTTCAATCTCGATGCCATGTAATATTGCCTTCAAAGATCATGCCCCCTTTGATTAAGTTTCTTTTTCTCTAAGGCTATTATTAATGATATAGAATCGTTAATAATGCGGTGATAAATCTACCATTTGATATAATTATAGTAATCCAATGATTTTTAGGCCATGCCCCAGCAGGGTAAATATTTTTTTGCGGTTTCACTAATTAGTCAGGAGCGGTTGAATTGAATAATGTACTATTGAAGGTTGATAATTTATGGAACTGCTATTACGAGACCTCGGTATAAAGAATATTTTATAAAAACACCTTATCGTTTAATTCCATGAATTTGGTAGAGGTTCAAAACAAGTCTATCTAACAAAATGCTTTATTGAGATTTAAAGTATAGTTACTCATGTACCTTCTACATAATAGTAGTCTTGCAAAATACAGTAATTGTTGTTATATTTAAATTAGACTGAACGTTCAGTATTATCTATTAAGGAGAAGGTCATGGACAAACGCAGGTATGAAGGCGAGCAAACCAAACGTAATATTGCTGATAAAGCTAAAACTCTGTTTTCTCAGAAGGGATATACTGTTACCTCCATACAAGATATCTGTTCCGCAGCAGGGTGCAGCAAAGGCAATCTGTACTACCATTTTAATAGTAAAGAAGAACTGTTTCTTTACCTGGAAGAGCAAGCTAGTGCTGAATGGTTGGAGTGGTTAGAAGAAATATTTTCCCGCTGTGAAACTTTTACCGAAAAACTGTACGCTTACGGTGATTTTGCTTCCAGATTTGAGCGTCCTTTGTACTCAGCCGAGAGGGAGTTCATTAATAAAGTGGGCCTGGATTCGGAAGCCGGCCAAAAGTTTATGGATATTCTATTTAGAAACCGTGATAGTTTCCAGCAGTTTATTTCAGCGGGTATCACCGGCGGTGAGTTCAAAAATGAAGGCCTGTTTGAATTAACCTTTATTGTAAGTAGTTATTTTTCCGCCCTAAACCATTATTCGATTTATTATTCTATGGATAATGATGCCCTTAAAGCCCTGTTTCGCAAAGCTACTAAATTATTGTTACATGGTATAAGTACTGCAAAATATGAGTAAAAATTTTTTAGTGTTTTTTAGACCGACTGTTCAGTATGTTGTTAAGGGAAGGATTTCTATGGGAAAGAGGAGCAAAGAATTCTTTTTCAACTGGTCTGAAGCTTTTCAAGCCGGGGTGGAGGCAGCCGGTGGAAAGGGATGGAATCTGGGCCGGCTTCAGCGGTACGGTTTCAGAGTTCCCACCGGTGGCGTCCTGGCGGCAGAGGCTTACCAGCTTTTTATGGCAGAAAATAACCTGCTTGAAAATACAATTGAAATGGCCCGGAGCATAAACATCAACAATATTGAAAACAAAGAGACTGAGGGAAAGCTCAACCTGATTAGAAACAACATCGAGGCCGGGCATATGCCCCAACATATCAAGGAAGAACTGATCTCCAAATTGACAAATATGGACCTAATTGATAAACCTCTGGCCATTCGGTCATCCGCTACTACTGAAGACTCCGGCAAAGCATCTTTCGCCGGCATCCACGAATCGTATTTAAACGTCAAGGGTCTCGGCAAAATCCTGTCCGCTGTTAAAAAGTGTTTTGCCTCATTATGGACGCCCCGGGCAGTTGCTTACCGGCGGAAAATGCACATTAAAGATGATGAGATATTTCAGGCCGTGGTGGTCATGGAAATGGTTGATGCCGAAGCTGCAGGTGTAGGCTTCACCTGCGACCCCCGCACCGGCCGGGAAGACATAGTGCTGATAAACGCCAATTTCGGCCTGGGTGAGAGTTTGGTCAGTGGAGCTGTTGAACCGGATGAATACTGTCTCGATTATTGGTTTGACATAATAGAAAAAAGGATAGGAAGTAAAGAAGGAAAAACCATGGCCAGGAAAGACTGCGGGACAGTTTTTATTGAGTCTCCCGGATCAGCTGCCAGACAGGTTTTAAGCGATGAACAAATCCGCAAGCTGGGTTTGCTGATCAAACGGGTCATGGATGCTCTGGGTTGCGGTGATCAGCACCAGGATGTTGAATGGGTTTTTGACGGCCGGGATTTCACCCTGGTCCAGGCTCGGCCAGTTACAGCTATGCCGCGTTACACCTTTGCCGAACTCAAGAATCAGCCCGATATTTGGTCTAATGGCAATTTCAAGGATGCCATGCCTATGGTTCAATCGACCCTCAATTGGAGTCTGCTTATACAAACGCCTCAGGTTGGCTTGGAGTTATGTGGTTTTAAAAGTCCACCCGGCTTACAGAATGTAAAACGTTTTGCAGGACGGCTTTATTGGAACCTTGCCCTACAGCAATGGGCCTTTTTTGATGCCTTGGGGCTGATGCCCTGTCAAATAAACGAAGCTCTGGGAGGGTACCAGCCGGAAATAGAGATTAGTGATACTAAGCCTTATCACGGTATTAATGGGTTTAAAAGAATATGGAGAATTCTGAAATATGTTCGCCTTAATCAGAAAGTTAGCCGGAACGCCAAAGCGTATTTTGATAAAGTAGATAAATTCTCAGATAATCTTGTATATAAAGGTTTTGCCAATCATTCAGATAACGATTTAATCAATAATGTAGAAGCTATACAAAGTATGTTGTATGAATTTAGCCCAGTATTCTTTGCTTGCGCCATGTCTGCTGACATGAACCCGTTAACAAAAACCTTGAAAAAATATTTTCCTGTTCGTGCAAATGTTCTGGCTAATGCTCTAATGACAGGACAGGGAGATATAACCAGCGCCCAGCACGGATACCGCTTGCTTGAAATGGCCGAAATAGCCAGGGGAGACACAGCTGCCCGGGACTATTTGGGAAAGAGTAGTTTTGATCCTTATACCTGGGAAAAGGAACTGCCCGAAGGATCTCCTTGCAAGCAAGCCCTGCGTGACTTCCTGGCCAAATACGGGCACCGTGGTATCTATGAAATGGATATTTACAATCCCCGCTGGCGGGAAGACCCTTCTTATATTTTGCATATCATTAAAAGCACTATGCAAACCGCTAATCTCGATGAATTTAAGGAGCATCAAAGAGCAAAGATCAGAGAGGTCTGGCGGGAGATTGAACAAGTCATCCCTACATCTCGGCATGGAAAGATTAGACGCCAATTGGAACAGGCCGTAAAGGGTATGGAATTGAGGGAAATGGCTAAGTCCGAACTAGTGAAGATTTATGGAGTCATGCGGATATTAGCCCTGGAAATTGGACACCGCCTGCAGGAAAGGAGAATTCTTACGGCTAAGGATGATGTATTCCACTGCAGTTGGTCGGAATTGGGCTCAATTCTAAAAGGAGATTGGAACGGCCGGGGCTTGGCAATTCTGGTGATGGAACGGAAGCAGTGGAGACAAAAAATGGAGGAACTTTCACCTCCCGATTATTTTATTGATGATTCTCCACAATTCGTGAAAGCCGTCTCCCACAGCGCGGGCCAGGCGTTAAAAGGACTAGGGGGGGCAACAGGAAGAGCGTCTGGTCCGGCCCGCTTGTTATATCATCCCCACCAGGGAGAAAAGTTGAAAGCCGGGGACGTTCTGGTGGCTCCGACCACCGATCCGGGTTGGACGCCCTTGTTCTTGCGGGCTTCGGCCTTAGTTGTTGAGTCTGGGGGAGCCGGTTCCCACGGAGCCATTGTAGCCAGGGAATATGGGATACCTGCCGTTTTGAATATACCGGGTGTTATGCAGCTTATTAAAGATGGTCAGAACGTGGTTGTAGACGGGAATGAAGGTAAGGTGTTCTTAAATGATGAGCAGTCGCGAATTGAAATTAGGGGGTAACTAATTTGTACACAACCATATGCCTGATCTGCAAAAAGGAATTTGGGATCCCTTTTTCAGATTTCCGCTATAAGGATATAAAATACAATCGCGGCAAGAACCATGTATGTAACGAATGCGGTAAAATGGTCCAGGAGGAATGCCAGAAAATTACGGGACTTAATCCGGATTTCATTGATATATGGGATAAAGTTTTACGGGCTAGGAGTATATAGATGAGTGAATAGGGCGTAAAAAAGCCCTGAGCTTATCACAGTGCAGACAGCTCAGGGCTTTTCTTCCTTTATTATTTCTGCTGTTCTTTTTGCATAAACTCAGTCATACTCATAGCACCACTTACATCCGGAACGGTAAAAGAGCCGCCCAAATCGTAGATTTCATATGCAGCCTTTTCCTTCATTTTCATGTCTACCTTAGTAATCTTCTGGTTTTCATCTGGTGCTTTCATACTCATATTAATTTTAGCATCTAAATCCATAAATTTAGTTAAAAGAGTCTCTTTATCAATCCATAAATTATACACCATATCAGCCTGCAAATTATTCAGGACATCTTTCATAACGTTCTGAAAATCAGCTGACGTTTCAGTATCTGTAGTATCAGCATTTAATGCCGGTATCTGTTTTATCATATTCTGGTAAAAATTCTGGAAAGTTTTCGGCCCCATGGTAACGTTGATAACCCAGTATTCTTTGCCATCCTTTACCTGATCATTGGCATAACTCATCACCACGCCGGCATCTTTCATTTGTTGAATGTAATCAACAACATTTTGGTTGCCTGATTGCTCCATTAAAGTAGCTATATCCATACCCGGTATTTCCATCTTCACCCATCCCTGGTCTGGCATTGTCATATAGAAGCCATCTTTATTAATAAGACTTTCCGAAGTGATATTTTCTATTTTTTCTTCATCCTGACCTGCTAAACCGGAGATTTCTTGTTTAATATACATCAATAATGGTTGTTGCTGGTAAGCCATCTCCATGCGATTAGTCATGTCCATGGTTTGGCTTTCCTGCCCTTCAGCCTCTATTTGGTTGGACATATCCATATTCACTTTCATTTTATACGTATTATATTTTTCCATGGCTTTAGATGCCTTGGTCAACATTTCGTCAGCCAGCAACCCATCACGTTTTTCCTGATACTTTACTGCAACGGTCTGATCCTTACTCTGCCAATCGATGCTCGCATCAAAAATTTCAGTAATAAACCGTACAGGAACCATAACTTCCCCATTGACGATTTCCGCTGCCTTAGGCATTAACTTATTCTGTCCATTATATGTAGCATTACAGTTTCCTATTGTCATTTTTAGTATATTGCCATTCTCATTGATGACTATTTGGTTATTATCTACTGTTACATCTGCTCCCAGAGTCCTGGCTATTACATAAACCGGAACACTGGTAATGCCTTCCTCCAATTGAGGAGCAGCTGTTGGGGTAAATGGGTTCCCGTTGATATTGAGATTGACACTGGCCAGCACCGGAGTGGCCATAACCATAAGAAACAACATGGTAAACATCATTACGAGTTTTCTCTTCACCAATAATACCTCCTCTAACATATACCGTTATATTTACTATACTTCTTTATTTTACCACTATAATGTATATTGTACACCAGATCTGGTTAGACCATCCTCAATAAAAAAACCCACTCAAGCCATGAGTGGGTTATATGCTGATAAAATTGGTCTGAGTTTATTACCGGCTAACTATATATCCTTATATATAATGGTACCTACATGTTCACCATTAAGAGCTTTGGTGATGTTTCCCGGTTTTAGTCCATTGATGATATGTATCTCAGTAACACTATGAGAATTAAGCAGCAAATTCAGAACTGCTCGCTCCACTATAATATCATCCTGGTCCCGGTCGATTAGTTCTTGTGCTCCAATCCGGGGGATAAATTCGGCCTCGGGATTCTTCTTAGGATTATCTGAGTAAAGTCCATCTTCATCCTTAATAAAAATACAACGCTTGGCTCCAATAACCTCAGCCAACAAATATGCTCCTACATCGGTACGGTTCGCAGGTATCCGTCCTTCCTTGGGTGGATGCTCCCAATATCCGTAAGGAGGCATACCATGTATAACCGGTATACATTTCTGGGCAAAATAACCCCCTAGCTGAGGAATATCATCATGCCCCACCTTTACTCCACCATAAGGGCTGAGTAAAGTTGAAATCATTAATGCGTTCTGCTCGGAAACACTCTGCCCCAATTTAGAAATAACACCGGTAGGCATACCTAATTCAATAGCTATAGCATATATATGGCGGGAACGAGTACCACCACCAGTAGAAATAATCATTTTGTGGTCTTGCGCATTCTTTACAATTTCATCTACAATGGGGAGTACCGCTTTGGCTCCCATATCGGTAATACTTTGTCCACCTACTTTAATAACGTTTACATTGGGATATATACGGAATGGCTCCTGGTATTCCAGACTTTCCAGAAACGTTTTGCCCACCAGGGACTCTCCCATTAATTTGCTTTTTATATGCAATCTCTGCGAATCCCGTTCACGAATCAAAGGCATAAAACTAACCCTCTCTTTAATCTTCGTTATCTATTTCCTCATCATCTTTACCATGCTTAAGCATTACTACTTCTGCTCCGATAAGTTGTGAAATCTGCTCAATTTCTGATTTGCGTATATGCTTGGCAAAGATTCTCAGGTCAGTTCCCTCAACACCAACAATAGTAAAACGCGGTTTTTTTTCGCCTTCGTTAATTTTTCTTCTTTCCCTGATAAAAATCTTTCCAGCCATAATAGAAAACCTCCTGTTAATTATTATTCAAAACTTAGGCTACCCAGTTTTATTAATTATATACTGGAATACTGTTTCTTGGTGCTTTTGTTATATTATTAGGTCATGTAAATATTACCATGTAATACAAATAAATTAGGGGCCGAGTTTAATACCCATAGCCCCTATAATGTCTTTATTTTTATCAGATTATAATTAAACTATCCCGGTATATATGAAATATCCCCCCAGACCTAGCAGGAAAATACCACAAACACTCAGGATAAAGTTATAAACTCCCTGGGTAAAAAACCTGCGTCCACCGGCAACAGCCAGAGCCACAGCCGAATACCATACCAGGTCTGCCATTATATGGCCGGTGTAAAATGCAGTAATTCCAACCGGGCCATTTTTAAATGCATTGGTAATAAAGCTTAGGCCCACTGTAGCCCACCAGATAACCCAGTAAGGATTACCCAGGCTAATTAATATTCCGGTTACAACCGGATGAAAACGGATTCCCTGAGAGTTATTATCCTCCAGGTTATTTATAGACAATCGCCCCTGGAGTCCGTCTCTAGTCATAGTAAAACCCATAAATAACAAAAAGCCGCCACCCAAAATGGCAATGACACTGGTAACACTCTCTTTGGTAAGATAATTTGAAAGTCCTTTTAGCAGAGCTAATATCAGTACTAATTCTAAAATTGCATGACCCAATACAATCAAAGGTCCGGCCCGGAAACCTCGCCGGGCACTTTCAGCAATGGTTGCAGTGAGCAATGGTCCGGGCGTCATAGCTCCGGATAATCCCACCAGAAAAGCCGTCACCAGGAGGGCTGTTGTTTCCACTAATTAAATCACCACCGTACTACTAATAACTCAGGTAACATTTTTAGTTAGCTAGCAGCATCCGGTCATTAGCAATTGATACTCCGCTAGCCTTTTTAAACATATCCAACAAATCAGAAATAGTTACATTCTTGCGTCGTGTCTCTTCTAAGTCCAGAATAGTCCGTCCTTCATGCATCATAATAGTCCGGTTTCCCATCCGAAGTGCATCTTCCATATTATGAGTAACCATCAGGGTAGTAAGTTTGTGTTTGTTAACAATCTGTTCGGTCAAATCGAGTACCTTTTCGGCTGTACCCGGGTCCAGTGAAGCAATATGTTCGTCCAATAATAAAAGTTTAGGTGGAACCAGAGTAGCCATTAATAAGGTTAATGCCTGACGTTGTCCACCTGATAACAGGCCGACTTTGGAAGCCAGCCGGTCCTCTAATCCCAAACCGAGTAGGCATAATTGATCCCGGAAAAACTGTCGGTCCTTCTGAGTAACTCCCCGACGCAGTCTGCGGCGACTACCTCGTTTTAATGCCATAGCCAGATTTTCTTCAATGGTCATTGTTGCTGCAGTACCCATCATAGGGTCCTGAAACACCCGGCCTATAAAGGAAGCCCGGACATATTCGGGTTGACTCTCCACGCTTTGCCCGTCAATCACAATTTTTCCTTCATCAACTGGAAATACTCCCGCAATAATGTTTAGAAAAGTAGATTTTCCAGCTCCATTGCCACCAATAATAGTAACAAAATCACCTTTTTCAAGATCCAAAGATAGCCCGTTCAACGCGGTTTTTTCATTTATACTACCTGTATTGAAGGTTTTTTTCAGTCCTTTAACTAACAGCATACTAATCACTCACCCTTTCCCGGGCCTTGCCGATCGCAAATTTTTCTTTAATAATAGGGGATGCCATGGCCATTATAACCAGAATAGCAGTAAACAGCTTCAGGTCAGTGGCAGGAAGCCCAAGCCGCATAACCAAAGCAATTACTATCCTATAAATAATGGAACCTACTACTACTGCAATAAGTGTACGTAAAAGAGTACGGTTGCCTATCACTACCTCACCCATTATTACCGAAGCAAGTCCCACTACAATCATTCCGATGCCCATACCTACATCACTGAAACTCTGATATTGTGCCACCAGAGCACCTGATAAACCTACCAGTCCGTTTCCCAGAGCCAGTCCCATAACCTTGGAGTAATTGGTGTTTACCCCCTGGCTGCGAATCATTTGTTCATTATCACCGGTAGCTCTCAGTGATAATCCCACCTCGGTTTGCAGGAATGCAAACAGCAGATAACATATAATTATTATTAATGCCAGTCCCAAGGTAACCACTGCTATTTCCTGGGGAACCCCCAGGGCGGAAACATTAGTAAACACTGTATCAATACGTAGCAATGACAGCATAGACTTGCTGCCCATAACTCTGAGGTTAATCGAATAAAGGGCAATCATCATTAAGATTCCTGCTAATAATGGAGCAATGCGTAATTTAGTATGCAATACACCAGTAAAGAAACCGGCGATAAGACCGCAAACCAAACCCATTAAAGTTCCCAACCAGGGATCATATCCATCAAAAATAAGGCGGGCAGCTACTGCTGCCCCCAGTGTAAAGCTTCCGTCAACGGTTAAATCTGGAAAATCCAGTACTCGAAAGGTAATATATACTCCCAGTACCATTATTCCGTATAATAATCCCTGTTCCAGAGCTCCGAACCAGACACTTGTTATCAAATCAATCACCTTTTACTTAATTACTTTTTTTGCCTTTGCTATCATCTCTTGTGAAAGAGTAACACCCATGTTTTTGGCAGCTTTAAGGTTAAGAACCAAATCGGTACCTTCCTGACCTTGAATAGCCA
>JBDKUD010000037.1:0-7723 GCA_039679805.1 Syntrophomonas sp.
CCATAGATATCTACTGCTACCATCTAAATAAAATGATGCCCAAAAATTAGGAGCGCAATTACCAACGCATTTATAGCGGTGAGTAATACTGCTCCTGCAGCCAGATTCTTTGCCGCTTTAGCCAGCGGATGGTAATTATCGGTAACTAAATCAACTGTTTTTTCAATAGCGGTATTAATTGTCTCCGCTGCTAAAACTAAAAAAACGGTTAGAGAAATAACAGCCCACTCAATTTGGCTAAGCCCCACTGCCAGACCAGCAATTAACACTACTACGGCAGCCAGGCCATGTATTTTCATGTTTTTCTGAGTTGAAAAAGCATAGTTGATTCCTGAGATTGCCCAGCCAAAACTTCGGGCCAATTTTCTTAAGTCCATTCTAGCCGGCTACCTTTCCAGCTTAACCGATTGCATAATCTTTTCTTCCAGATTTCTCATTCCCCGAGCCTCTTCCTCGGTCTCATGGTCGTAGCCTATCAGGTGAAGCATACCGTGAGCAACCAGATATCCCAGTTCCCTGGATATACTATGACCGTATTCCTCACTTTGTTCAACAACTTTCTCCATGGATATTACTATATCTCCCAGGATATTAACCTCGTCTAAAGATTCATAATCAGGTTCATCTTCAGCCAGCTCATTCATAGCAAATGAAAGGACATCAGTGGGTGTATTTTGATTCCGGTAAATAAAATTAAGCTCTTTAATATAGCTATTATCAACCAGAAGTATACTTATTTCAGAATTTTTAGGGAGTTTAACAACTTTTCCAGCGCTATTGACAACATTTAATATAATCTGCTGTAATTCCTTATTATAATTAACTTTGTTCTGCTGATTTATTATCATTGTCTCCATAGCTTTCTCTCCTTTTCTGCAATTCTTTAGCTATAGTCTCAGGATACTCAATACGTTTATGGTAAATGCCCTCAAGCAGTTTACAGAACGAATTGGCAATAATATCAAGATCCTTAAAGGTAAGGTCACACTCTTCCAATTGGCGGTCATCCAGTTTGTCTCTTATTATTAACCGCACCATTTCCCTGATGCTTTCTGTGGAAGGCTCTTGCAGAGACCTTACGGCCGCTTCAATAGAATCGGCCAGCATAACCAATGCCACCTCTTTGGTCTGTGGTTTGGGGCCTTCATAGCGAAAACTTTCTTCACTAATCTGACCGTCAAGATCCTCTTCCAATGCCCGGCTATAAAAGTATTTTGCCAAGCTGGTACCGTGATGCTGAGCAATAAAATCACTTATAATTAGAGGCAGACGGGACTCACGGGCCAATTCCAAGCCTTCTTTAACATGCGAAGTAATAATTAAGGCACTTAGTGCCGGTGCAATCTTCTCATGGGGATTATCAAACCCCCGTTGGTTTTCTACAAAATATTCTGGTCTTTTTATTTTTCCTATATCGTGGTAATAAGCTCCCACCCTTACCAGCAGGGGATTAGCCCCAACAGATTCCGCTGAAGCCTCGGCCAGATTGCCCACCATTAAACTATGATGATAGGTTCCCGGAGCTTCCAGTAGTAATCGTTTTAAAAGGTAATGGTTGGGGTTGGAAAGCTCCAATAATTTTATCATACTGGTAATGGAAAAGGCACTTTCCATGTATGGTAATAGACCAATCATAAGTATAGCGGAAAGAATCCCATTAATAGCCCCCAGCATAATACCGGTTAGAGCTACATTAAGGGTAATATTGCCGGCCATTAACGATAAAGTGATAATAGTGAGTATATTAGCAACCGCAATGTAAAATCCGGATTTAGCCAGGTCGGACGTCTGACTCAGCTTGGAAACCTGGTACACTCCAACTGTTCCGCCTACGAAGGCCACAATGGTAAAAAGCAATTGATTACCATCGGTTAATAATCCAACAAAGAGAGCCATTATCATGGTAAGAAAATAAGCCAGGCGGTCATCAATTAATATCGCCAGCAGCATAGAGCCAGCCCCAACCGGTGCCAGATAGCCTATTAAAGAATTTACCTCGGGTTGATCGCTGATTTTTATTATGGTCAAAAATCTGGTTACCAACAAAACCAGTATAAATATAATGCCGATAAGTACAATTAACTTATCATTGTTATAAATTTCAGAATAATAGCGCCTTAAGAATTCTACTATCAGCCAGAATATAATAAGTATAAAAGCCCCTGAACCTAATAATGTTAAGGGATAGCTCTTACTCCTTTGAATACCCAGCTGTTCCAGAACGGATATTTGGTCCGGGGTTACCCGTTCGCCTTCCCGAACTATAATTTCACCTGACTTTACGGTCTTCTGAACCGGCTTAACCGCATCAACTGCCTCTTTGATAGCTTTATCAGTGGCTTCTTTATTATAGATTAGATTCGGTTTAACGGAATTTATAACTACTATTTTAATTATTTCCTTAGCTTGAGAAGCATATGCCAATCCCCTGATTTGACCATCAGCCTCTATATAAATAGCAGGTAAAGTCTCCTTTTTGATAGGACTATTCATAACTGTTTCTACTACATAACGAGCCGCCTGGTTCATTTGTTCAATATCCTGAGGCCGGGAATTTAAGATATACTTTGCCAGGCCGGATACGTTGCTGCTAATTTTTATACCCTGATTCTGTTTGATACTGCTTTTCAGCAAATCTTCCAGCTGTATTTTTTTGTCACTATCCTGGGAATTTACAATATCCTTAAGGTTGGAGAAGAAATTGTTAACTTCACTCTGTGCATTAGGCAGAGCATATTTATCTTCCTGATAAACCTTTTGGACCTTGCTTTGCGCCTGTTTCTGAAGTTCCTCAGTCTGCCTGGTGTCAATTATAACGGTTTGTATGTTGGAAACAATATCGCGGTTGGCCACCTCATCCGGTCTTAACATAACTTGTTTGGGGCTGAAATTACTTAACAAAATAAAAATCATTATAGCAAAGAAAATCAAAATACCCAAAACCCTCTGAGTAGTTGAATTTCTGAAAAAGTCACCTATTTTTTCCCATACGAAATTTCTTAAAAGGTTGGAAAACTTCATTTTAGCAACTTCTCCTTAGAAGGACTTGTCCAAATATTAATCCAAATTAATTATTAGCCAATTCGTAGGCTTCATAAGCATTAATAATTTTTTGTACCAGCGGATGCCTTATAACATCCTCTTTGGTAAGATACTCGAAAGACATCCCTTTGACATTTCCCAGGATTTTCTGAATCTCTATTAAACCTGAGTATTCTTCTTTGGGTAAATCTACTTGAGTAACATCTCCAGTTACTACTGCTTTGGAACCAAATCCTAATCTAGTTAGAAACATTTTCATCTGCTGAGGAGTTGTATTCTGGGCTTCATCCAAAATAATAAAGGCATCATTTAGAGTACGCCCTCTCATATAAGCAAGCGGCGCTACTTCTATTATGTTTTTTTCCATATATCTCTGGGCAACATCCAACCCTAAAATATCAAAAAGCCCATCATACAATGGCCTTAGATAAGGATTGACCTTTTCCTGCAGATCACCGGGTAAGAAACCAAGTTTCTCTCCTGCTTCTACGGCAGGTCTTACCAAAATTATTCGTTCCACTTCTTTATTTTTTAACGCTCTAACTGCCATTACTACAGCCAAATAAGTTTTACCTGTCCCTGCCGGGCCTATACCGAAAACTATATCATCCCTCATGATAGCCTGAATATACCTTTTCTGGCCTATAGTTTTAGCTTTAATGGACTTACCACGGGAAGTTGTCAGTATAGTACCATAAACGATATCTTTATGGCCTGGTTTGGCACCCTTTTTTATCAGGTTATTGACGTAGGTAATATCATTAATACCTAATTGACCTTCATTTTCTACGATATCAAGCAGGCTGTTAATCAAATCAAAAGCTTCCTGGGTAAACTCGCTTTCACCCTTAATATATATATCTGCACCACGAGCGGAAATATCTGCTTCACATATACTTCGCAAATATTTAAAATTTTCATCACCAGTTCCAAAAAAGATGGCTGCACTTCCATTATCGCTAATACCTATTTTTAGTTCCTTTTCGGCCAAAAAATAATCCCCTCGCTTGTTAACATTTTATGGAGGTAATTATACCACACCTCACTATCTAATTGCCATTTTCACTAACATTAATAGGCTGTTCAATCACTATGTTTTCTATAGTCTCAATAGAAACTTTTACTCTTATTACCGAATCACTGGGGGAAGAAAGGACTTCAACCTTAGAATCGATAATCTTCTGTGATTTCCCCAGTCTTTTCTTTAGAATTTGCATAGCCTTTTTTCGGGCTATATCAACGGCATCACTTTCTCTATATTCTTTAATACTTTGGGTTTGTTCCCGAAGAGTTAATCGGTACAGGGCAAAATCACCCCATTGCGTTTTAAATATATTTCTTTTAATTTGCTTGGTGTACAGGGGATAACTGGTATCTCTTTGTCCTCTTATGGTAAAGGTGCGCCAGGGAGTCTCCAGATATATAATCTTTTTTTCCTGACCTGTTAACAACTTCTTTTCCGATTTCATTTCACATTCACCATACCCATCATACCAAACCCGGGCCTTAACTTCTCCCCGTGCCCTCACCTCATAAGGTAAGCTGGAATCCTCCTTATTCTCTTCATTCTCTTTATTCTCTTCCACAATTTCATCCTTTTTGGGTGGAAAGATAATCCCGGAAATCAAAATATCACCTTTGCCCACCACATCTCCTGGTTTAACATTAGCCTGACCTTCTAAAACCAGAATATCATCCACAACTCCATCCTTAATGGCTACCATGTGGCATGGTCCGGTAATATCCCGTTTAGGCAGTATTTTCTCAACTACCTTAATATGAGCTTTCACCCCTTGGATATCCAACTCTGCATATGAAATCTCACTTATATCCCGTAAGATACCCTCTTCCACCTGACTACGGCTAAAATTCCATTTAGCTGCTCCTTGGTAAACCCCATATTTGGCCGCCGTAAGAATAATGCGTTTATTGTCAACACTGTGGTTACCACTTATATCAACAAACCATACAAATGAGCTTATAAGATATAAAGCGAAAATAAAAATAAGAGCACCACCAAAAAAGCCCAGGCGTCTTTTTAGCAAATTCCGATAAAAAGGTAGTCCTTCGCTGGTTACAATGCTTAAATTAAAGTTATTTTCCTCGGCAATATTTTGCAGAGCTTTATATCCGCTGGTTCTTACCTTAAAGTCCATTCCATCTTCAGTCCTTTTAATATCCCACAAATAAATTCCCCGCGCCAAAGCCATATTAATTACTCTTTCTTCGCTTTTCCCTTTTAGTTTGACGGTTACTGTGCCACCTACCTGGTCAAAAAGTTTGTTAGCCATAATTCCCTCCCGGCTCAATCATGGTACTTTATAGATTTGATAGTTCCATATATACTGATTTCATCAGGCAGCAGGGCTTTAATTTCCAGATTTTCTCCTTCTATTTCCACGAAGCCCCGACTAAGGTTGATACGCAGCAGGTTCAGAGTATACTCGATTATGCCGCGATGGTTCTCCAGGTAGAATTCGTTTCTGCCAATAATAGTAATTTTGGGAAGATCAAGGACCAGGTCTTTAGGAATCTCCAAAAAATCTGCCATTGCCCGGCTAATGGCTTCCCTGCGTTTATCCATAGTTTTGCCCTCCCATTAACACTGCTCAAAAAATACCTTATCAAAATATATGCCAAAAGACGCAAAATAAGAAGAAGTGCCAGGAACTTGACCAAAGCCAAGTTCCTGGCACTTACTAATTACCATTTTTGTTTTTTATTTAATAAATCGCAACCCCCACTATACTAACCAAAAAACTAAGTAGTACTACTCCTATAATAATTAATACGACAATTCGCTGCTTTTTATTCTGCATCCCCCGGTTCATAAATGACATATGTAAGCCTCCTCCGGTGGGTTCTTCCCCCAGTAAATTGTAAATAGCCTGGTAAGCATACGCCCACCAGACTATTTTTCTTGTTAATTAAGCATTTCTTTTACCAGCTGGTTTATTTGCTTACCGTCTGCCCGCCCTTTTAGTTTCGGCATCAGGCTTTTCATTAACTTACCCATGTCATGGGATCCTTGAACCCCAGTTTCCTGAATTGCATCCCTTATGACAGATCTTATTTCTTCTTCACTGAGTTGCTCGGGGAGGTAACTCTGAAGAACTTTTATTTCATCCTGCAGCTGCTGAATCGAATCGGGCCGGTTAGCCTTCTCATAGTCTGGAATCGCATCTCTTCGAAGTTTAACCTGACGAGTAATTATATCCAGGATTTCATCGTCGGTTAATTCAACATGTTTGTTGATTTCGGCATCTTTTATAGCTGCTCTTACCATTCTGATAGTAGATAACCGAATCTTTTCATGACTTTTCATTGCCTCTTTCATATCAGCAAGCAGTTTATCAGCAAGGGACACCGGTATTCACTTCCTTAGAACTTTTTCTTTTTACGGGCAGCTTCAGATTTTTTCTTTTTTCTAATACTCGGTTTTTCGTAATGTTCATGCTTCCGAATATCTTGCATAACCCCTGATTTCTGGCAGCTGCGTTTAAACCTTTTAAGGGCACTATCCAGGGATTCATTCTTTCCGACTTTTACTTCGCTCATAATTTCCCTCCCCTCAAATGACTGTGACTTATTAAATGCCATCTTATTGTACTTCTCTTGTGGTTCACAGTCAAGATTAGCCGGGAGGCCAACCCAGTTCTCGTCCACCTAAAAGGTGATAGTGGATATGAAGAATATCTTGTCCACCCCATTTACCACAGTTGGTTATAAGGCGATAACCCTGTTCAGAAAGCCCAAACTTTTTGGCCAGATTTGATGCCACCAATTGAATATGTCCCAATAATTGTTCATGGTTTTCGGTAATATCATTTAAACCAGCAATATGATCCCGAGTGATTAGTAACAAGTGTACTGGAGCGGCGGGATTTATATCTTCAATGGCAATCAGTTTATCGTCTTCATAAACTACCTTGGCTGGTATTTCCCGAGAGACGATTTTACAAAACAGGCAATCTGATTTGGTCACTGCTTCACCTCCTTAAAATCAACAGATGGACTTTTAAAATTACTTTTCTAATAATTAAATATTTTTATTCATTTTATCAAATAATATCCTTAACAAGAAACTATTTTCCATTGAAGTTTCTTTATTATTAAAACCAGGTGGTATACTTCTGCTTTCCGACCATTTATATCTCTTACATCGCAAAACTCAGTAACCCATTTTTAAACAATCACTACCTGCTATAATAGCCAATATATGGGCGCCGTGCAAGTGTTTTTCGGCAAATGACTTTATTTACTAGCCAACAGTATTATTTTCATGGTAAACAGTTCCCATAGTTTTGCCATTGTTAGTCCGGGTAATAATGAATTCCGCAAATTCTCCCGGAATTAAATTCTTACCTGAGACAACTATATTTAAATAGTTATCACTTATACCTAAGTAAGTATCGTTGTTTATTTTCTTTTCTATCAACACCATAACTTTTTTCCCCATCATACGGTGCAAAAAATCTTCTTGCTTGGCGGCCGCTAAATTTATCAGCATCTCACTGCGTTTTTGTTTTTCTATTTCAGATACCTGTTGGTCAAAGTTTGCAGCCGGTGTACCCGGTCTGGGTGAATATTTAAAAACATGCAAGTCGAAAAATGGCAATTGTTCAATAAGGTTATAGGTATTAACAAAGTCTGTCTCCCTTTCGCCCGGGAAACCCACCAT
>JBDKUD010000141.1:0-4825 GCA_039679805.1 Syntrophomonas sp.
ATCCTGGCGAATTACTTCGATTTTCTGGGTAGTTTCTTTTTTATAACCTTCCGTAATTACCAGGTCTACTCCCTTAGAAATCTCTTCATAAATCTCAATAAGGCTTCTTTCGTCATCGTAGCGTGAATAATGTATGGAAATATCCGGAGATGTTACATATACGGTCCGAGCTCCGGCATCGAACAACCGGTCTGAGTCAGTAACCGGTTGAATCGATAAGCTATGGGAAGCATGTTTTATAACCGCAGTTTTAATGCCCTCTTGCTCCAGGTATCTGATGACCCCGGTAAGAACAGTAGTCTTCCCCGAATTGTGTCTGCCCACAAACGAAACAATCGGCACCATAAAATTCAACCTTTCGATTTTAAATAAGAATTCAACACAGATTAACACAGATTTATTTTATAAATATCAGTAGAGGTTATTTTCTATGTTACGAACGGTAAAAAGTGATTTACTTTTTACCATAACTCTGCAAGTTATATTAAAAAGTAAGCGGCAGATTCAGTCTACGGCATTAGAAACACTTCTCTCGCTGGAAATAGGGAATTATCCCGGTTTAGTTTTTGACTAATATTTTATCTGCGTTAATCATAAGTCAATCTGTGTACGAGCAAAGCGAGTCAGTGTTGAATTCAAACTATCCCTTGGCCAGGCGCCGGGCAATATTGCGGCATTCTTCCAGGATTTCCTGTTCATCAATAGTCTTAATTACCCGGTCCTCCATTATAATAGTCCCGTCCACAATAACTGTTAACACATCCGAAGCCTGGGCTGAATAAACTATATTGGCCAGGATATCATATCGTGGAGTCATGTGGGCCGGAGATAAGTCTAGCAGAGTAATATCAGCCTTCATACCAGGTGCCAATCTGCCAATCTCCTTTTCCAGTCCCAGAGCTATGGCTCCATTGGCGGTTGCCATTTCCAGGGCCTGACTGGCAGGTATGACAGTAGGGTTGAGAGTATTGACTTTATGCAACAACGCGCAGCTGCGCATCTCCTGCAGCATATCCAAATTATTATTGCTGGAGGCCCCATCAGTTCCCAGGGCTACAGGTATGCCAGCGTTAAGCATCTCTGGAACCGGGGCAATACCACTTGATAATTTCATGTTGCTTTCCGGATTATGGGCAACACCCACATTATATTTCTTGATTATGTCTATATCACCGGGAGTAATATGCACGCAATGAGCTGCCAAAACTTGATGCTTGAATAAACCTACCGATTCCATTAATTCTATAGGTGTTTGGCCATATTGTTCTTTACAATTGTTGACCTCCCCTATAGTTTCTGCCAAATGAATATGTATTCCTACCTGTAATTCATCTGCCAGGTCAACGACCTTGGTCAGATAATCGGGGGGACATGTATATGGAGCATGGGGGCCAAGCCTGAAACTTATTCTCCCATTAGCAGCCCGGTGCCATTTATTAACCAGTTCTCTGCTTTGAGTAATAGCCAATTCGTTTTCGGGCCCTACTCCCACCATTCCCCGGGCAAGAACAGCCCTAATACCTGCCTTCTCTACCGCCTGGGCCACATCATCCATGCAGAAATACATATCATGAAAAGTTGTAGTTCCAGATTTAATCATTTCTACAATAGCCAGCATAGTACCCCAGTAAATATCTTCCGATGTCAGTTTGGCCTCCAACGGCCAGATCTTGGTCTCCAGCCATTCCATTAAAGGCAGGTCATCAGCATATCCCCGTAATAAAGTCATGGCGGCATGGGTATGAGTGTTAACGAAACCAGGCAAGGCAACTTTATTGGTTCCATCAATAATACGGTTATAATCACCTTCCGGGGCCTGTCCTTCACCAATCTCCTTGATAAGGTTATCTTCAATAACAATATAACCTTTCTCAATGACTAGATTGTTGGCTGTCATAGGAATAATACTAATATTATCCAGTAGCAGGTTCATTTTTTTACTCCCCTCCCTTTGGTTTAATTACTTCTTCTCCTGCCCGTAATGTTTAAAACTCTCGTGCAGAATAGCTATCTCGGCCGGCAGCAATGAATTTACACTGCCTAGTTGTTTAGCATATAGTACAATCTTAGCTGTTTTTTCAGCTATAGTACAAACTTTTAAAGCGTCTGCCACATTTCTCCCCACCCCTACCAGACCATGATTGGCTAAAAGCACTGCACGGTGGGAACCTAATGTCCTGGCGGTATTAAGCGCTAACTCTTCACTTCCACAAGCGGCATAAGAAGCGACTTCTATTTCATCTCCAATAACCTGTGCGGTTTCTTCGATAACTACCGGGATATTTTGCCGGGCTACCGCAAAAATAGTGCAATAAAGACTATGTACATGTACTACGGCATTAACATCCGGGCGGTTCTTATATATTTCCGTATGCATAGGGGTTTCAATAGAAGGTTTCCAGTTTCCTTCCGCCACTTGTCCCTGCAAATCAACCAGGATCATATCTTCAACTGTTAAAGTATTATAAGCCATACCGCTGGGGGTAATTACCATCAGTGGTTCGTTCTCTATTCTTACACTAACATTACCCCAGGTTCCAGATACAAGTTTAGCGTCATATATTTCTTTGGCAGTATTCATTACTTCTTTACGTTCTTTTAAATACCTCATTAGCCCATCTCCTGAAACTTAGTTTTGATATTTTCATAAAAAGGAGGTTTTATAATACCTTTTTCCGTAATAATACCTGTAACCAACTGATAAGGTGTTACATCAAAGGCCGGATTAAAAACTTTAACTCCAGAAACAGTTATATAATTTCCGTCAATCTGGCGTACTTCTTCTTCATCCCGTTCTTCAATAGGAATTTGTTGTCCCGAGCTAACCGAAATATCAAAAGTTGATAGAGGGGCAGCAATGTAAAAAGGTATATTGTGATGCCTGGCCAATACTGCCAGTGAATAAGTTCCTATTTTATTAGCTGCGTCTCCATTGGCCGCAATCCGGTCGGCACCAGTTATTACAGCATCTATCTGCTTCAAGGCCATAGTGTGTCCTGCCATATTATCAGTGATTAAGGTAACCGGAATTTTGTCCTCTAATAATTCCCAAACTGTAAGACGGGAACCTTGCAATACCGGTCTGGTTTCACAGGCCCATACCATTTCAATTTTATTATTCTTATTAGCCGATCGAATAACTCCCAGTGCAGTTCCATAGCCGCAAGTAGCTAGCGCACCGGCATTGCATATGGTCATTACGTTGCTGCTACGGCCCAGCAATTCCTGTCCATTATCGCCAATCGCTTTATTAACGGTAATGTCTTCATCATACATGGCCATAGCCTCATTTGCCAACAGATGTATAAGTTCTTCCTTAGCTATGGTTTTATTTGTTTCTATTATCCCCATCATCCTGTTGACGGCCCATAGTAAGTTTACTGCCGTAGGTCGGGTTGAAACCAACATTCTCGCAGTTTCATTAAGATATTCAACCAAATTGGCCCCGTTAAAATTTTGAGCTGCCAAGGCCATGCCAAAAGCTGCCGTAACCCCAATAAGAGGTGCCCCTCTTACTTTAAGACTTTTTATCGCCTGAGCTACTTCAAAAGGGGTAAGACATCTCTCAAAAACAACCTTACCCGGCAGCTGACTCTGGTCCAGTATAACTACCGCATTATCCTCAAAAGATAGCGTCTTAATCATTTTTATACTCCCACAGGATCACTTACAGAAGAACAAATGCAATTTTGGGGATGCTGGATATATTTAATGCTTTCCATAATTAATCTTCTTACATCACTAATGCTTTCCTTCATAACTTTCAGAACTTCTTCGTGGGTTAGAAGCCGGGGAGAAATTCCCGCTGCATAATTGGTGACTATAGACACATTAGCGTAACACATACCCAGTTCTCGGGCCAGACATACTTCGGGTACACTGGTCATTCCCACAATATCCCCACCCAGTTGCTTAAACATGGCAATCTCTGCAGCCGTTTCAAACCGCGGCCCTTCTGTACATACATATACCCCACCATCATGTACTTTTAAGCTCTTCTCCTCGGCGACATTTTTTAATATTTGCCTTAGTTCGGCACAATACGGTACCGTCATATCACAATGGATAACGCCCTTTTCTCCACCTTCGAAAAAGGTACTGGTACGCTGTTTGGTAAAATCCAAAAACTGATCTGGAAGAACAAATTCACCCGGTTTATAATCATAATTAAGAGAACCTACGGCTGCAGTAGCTATAATACTTTTTACTCCGATTTTATATAACGCCATAATATTCGCTCGGAAGTTTATTAAGTGGGGCGGAACACTGTGCCCAGCACCATGTCTGGGAATAAACGCCACTTCAACTCCGTTATTTTTACCAATCAAAATACTTACATCCCCATACTCGGTAGCCTGAACTATCTTCTGGGCATCATCCAATAATCCCGGGTTATAAACTCCGGTACCACCAATTATCGCAATCTCTGGCATGAAAAAACCCCCTTTTTAAAAAACGATTCAACACTGGCTCGCTTTCGCTCGCACACAGATTGACTTATGATTAACACTGTTAATATCTATAAAAATATGTAATTACTTAATCCTGCTAAAATGCTTTAGGCACAAGGTTTCATAATGATTTAATAACGGCCATTACAATAACCATTAAATCTCTGACCCATCAAGTTCGCAAGGTATAACTATTATGCAAATAAGTATTACGAATATTTACCCAATAAAAAATCTGTGTCCTTCCAACTCAATCTGTGTTCCTCTGTGTTGAATTACTCTGCAAATAATGCTTCGGCGAAGTCCTGGGCCGAGAAGTCCCTTAGGTCTTCCATTGCTTCCCCTACTCCTACCAGTTTAACCGGTATTTTTAG
>JBDKUD010000407.1:0-26587 GCA_039679805.1 Syntrophomonas sp.
GGCAGTCTGTTCACTTACGGCCCCGAAATTGTTCAATGTATTCTCGTTAACTCCCAATAGCTTGATCTTGGCCTCATTACTGTAAGATATCACCGATCCCCAAAAGTAGTCTGAGCTACCTGGTAAATCGGTTATAGTTTTTGATAACCATCCTCCGGTACAAGATTCAGCAGCAGCTATCTTTTTCCCTTTTTCCTGAACCAATTTAGCTACTATTTGTGCCAATGTTTCATCATCAAAGCCAAAAACATAATCTCCCATCAAATCTAAGATCTGTTTAGTTACATTATTAAGTATTTCCTGGCTATGAACTGCATTTTCACCTTCAGCCGTAACCCGTATTTGCACTTCTCCTTCCATAGCCAGTAATGCCAGACTACATCCGTGGGGATCTTTCATAACCGGTGTTAACATTTCTTCCACCTGTGATTCCCCGGGACCGAGAACCTTTATGCTTCTTACTGCCGCTCTATTACTTTCCAAATAAAAATTCTTTTTTAGCAATGGTACTAATTCTTGTTTATACATAGCCTGCATTTCTCCTGGGGGACCAGGAAGTAAAACGACTACCTTATTATTCTTATTAAGATACATACCCGGGGCAGTCCCCAGAGGGTTCTTCAGAACTATAGCCTCCGGCGGAAACATAGCTTGTTTCAAATTTATTTCAGGCATAGAACGATGACGGCGGGCAAAAAAATCTTTTAATTTAATAACCTCTTCATCCCTTAATTCCATTCCTGTGCCCATCACTTCACAGGCAATTTCTTTGGTAAGGTCATCAAAGGTAGGCCCTAAGCCCCCACTTGATATAACAATATCAGCCAGCTCTAATCCAGCTTTAAATGCATTCCTGATTGTAACTTCATTATCCCCGACCGTACTCTTTCCGATCACTCTAATGCCTATGGAATTTAGTTGTTGAGAAATGAATACCGAATTACTATCAATAGTTGCCCCTAACAGCAGTTCAGTACCGGTAGATATTAAATAAGCTTTTTTCAAATCGAAAATCACTCCCATATAACGTATATACACCTGTTAAATATTATTATAAGCAATTTCCCAATCTATATGTTGGAATACATAATCGGTTTGATCACACGCCTGGAAAAGGCCATAAAAAAACCGGGCCAAGGCCCGGCATCCTTTAAACTGCTATTTTATTGTCGGAAGGACTAATCAATTCAAGGAACCTTTTTCGATCAAGAGTCTCTTCTTTAAGCATGAAACCCGCTATTTTTTCCACTAGTTCACTTTTTCCTTGTAATAAATGCAGCGTAGTTTCTTCCATCTGTTTAATAATTGCCTGACATTCCTTGAACAAGGCTTCATCCGGAATATCCGGTTGTCCTACTACACCCAGTGATGAAAGCCCGGTCTCAATAATTTCCCTGGCCAGAGACCAGGCCTGCTGAAAATCATTTCGAGCCCCGGTGCTGCGGTTACCAAATCTTAATTCTTCAGCAATGGTACCTCCAAGAGCCACCATTATTTGTTTTTCCAGTTGCTCCCTGGTATACAGGTATTGATCATCCTGCGGAGATTTTCGCAAAAATCCCAGTGCTTTACCGCGAGGTACCACAGTCAATGATGATACCGAACCTGGTTCCATCAACTCACTGACGATGGCATGTCCGCTTTCATGAATGCTAATTCGTTCTATTTCCTCAGAAGATGGTTTACGATCCAACTTTTCGCCCATAATCACCTTGTCGATTGCTTCTGTAAAATGCCTTTCTTCCAGAAATTCAGAATCTTCCCGCATCGCCAGTATAGCTGCTTCATTAGTAAGACTCTCCAGATGAGCACCAGAAAAACCGAAAGTAGCCCGGGCCAAGTCTTCCAGTTTAATATTATCAGCCAGACGTTTATTTCGGGTATGAATCTCCAAAATTTTTACCCTTCCCCTTTTGTCCGGCAAACCCACTTCGACCTGCCGGTCGAACCGACCCGGTCTTAAAAGAGCAGAATCCAGCATATCAGCCCTATTGGTCGCTCCAATTAACAAAATTCGCGGTTCCTCATCGGGAGTAATACCATCCATTTCAACCAAAAGTTGATTTAAAGTCTGATCATACTCCATATGACTACTATGGCTGCCGCGTTTTGCTCCCAATATTTCTAATTCATCAATAAAAATGATCGCGCTCTTATAATTTTCACTGCGAGCCTTTTTGCGTGCATCATCAAAAAGCTGCCTTACCCTTTTAGCACCGACGCCTGCATAAACTTCGATAAACTCACTTCCGGAAACGGTCAGAAAGGCAGAACTGGTAAAAGTAGCTGCAGCTCGAGCCAAGAGTGTTTTACCGGTGCCGGGAGGACCAACCAGCAATACTCCCTTTAGCGGTCTTATCCCCATTTTTCCTATCTCATCAGCTTTTAAAATAAACTCCAACGCTTCCTGGAGTTCCTTTATGGCCGTATTTTGTCCGCCGATATCATTAAAACTTATAGCTTGTTTGCTTTTAATTCCAGTACTGACATCCTTGAATTTCATCTGGCCCTGAGTTTGCATAAAGAAATAAAATCCACCAATTATCATAGCAAATAATACAAAAGGCGTTACATTTACACCTATAACTGCCATGAAAATAATAACAGCCAGTCCGGAACCAACAACTATTTCCTTCACTAGATATCTCCCCTTTATCCTACTTCACGACAGTATTATTATCCTGTTGCCGGTTAATTACCTCATATAAAAAGTGGTCTCCGTCTTGCATTTGAATATAAAGACGGTTTTCATCCACAAATAACTTATATGTTATACCTTTTAATTCAGGTTTCATTTGCTCTTTTAGCCATAGATAACGGTTGTTGGCGATAGCTTCATAAACCATTAGTTGGACATTATCATATGCATTCTGCAGCTTTTCGTCCCTCTGATACTTTATATTGAGCTGGTATTGTTTATTCTTTACTACCGAATCTATAGCTTTTTTGATTTCTTCATATTTACTTTGTAAGTTATCAATATTTTTCAATTGAACATCAATTGTTAATTCACGGTCCTGATTACCAATGGTTACATTTTCAACTCCGGCAATGCTGTTAATCCTGTTTGCAAGAGGCTTTTCAACTCCGTACTGATTGTAAAGCCAATAACTGCCAAAGAAAGTTGCAGAAACTACTACCAGGGCAACTATAGCAATAAAAAACTTGAATTCGTTTTTTTTCATAAAAGCCCCTCCTTCGCAAATAATTATAACATAGACTAAAGTCCCAAGGCTGAGCCAAAAATATGTAAATCTTTTAAAGCAATAAATATACAAAAAAAAAGTGGCCCTGTATTAAGCCACTTTTACTTTAAATTAATACGTTTTTTTAGTTATCAGTACTTATTTGGAAATTTTGAAAATATTCTATACCTGATACCACAGTAATAATAACTGCTATATACATAGCCCACACGCCTATAGGCAGTTGAAAATATGGATAATATAAATTCTTTAGTATTATCAAAACAACTGCCACAATCTGGCTAATCGTTTTAATTTTTCCTAGCTTGCTGGCGGCAATTATTATTCCTTCCTCAGCTTTCAAGATTCTTAAGCCAGAAACTGCAAATTCCCGGCCCAGAATTATAATAGCTATCCAGCCGGCTATTTGGCCCAATTCCACCAAGCTGATTAGAGCCGCTGTTATCAACAGTTTATCAGCTAGAGGATCTAAGATAATACCCATTTTAGTTACTTGTTTCCACTTCCGGGCCAGGTAACCGTCCAGACTATCTGTTAGGGCAGCAATAATAAAGACCAGTGCTGCCAAATAATCACCATAGGGAATCCTAACCGTTAAAAAAATAACGAAAATGGGAATTAAGGAAATTCTAAGTAAAGTGAGGCTGTTTGGAAGATTCATTAATATATTCCCCAATCATATCGTAGTCTCGCACACCTTTAAGTTGAACATTTATTATTTCTCCCCGGGAAAGCCTGGTTTCCGTTTTGACCAGAGTAATACCGTCAACCTCGGGGGCCTGGTAATAACCTCTACCAATAAATAGGTTTTTAGAAATACCTGAAGAAATCAGTATTGGCTCAATCTTGTTCAAACGTGTAATATTTTTTTTGCGAGTAATTCCGTTCTGCAATCTTAATACTGTATTCTTTCTCTCCTCCTTTACCTCATCAGGTATCTGGTTATCCAAACGTTCTGCGACAGTTCCGTCCTCAGCAGCATACGAAAATGCACCTAACCAGTCAAACTCATTTTGAACCATAAAATCTAACAGCTCTTTAAAATCATTCTCTTCTTCTCCAGGGTAGCCAACCATCAATGTAGTACGCAACACAAGATTAGCGATGCTTTTCTTAAGTTTAATTATAAGACTATTTAAAGCATCATAGTCATGCTTTCTGTTCATACTTGATAAAATTTTATCTGCGGCATGTTGTATCGGAATGTCCAAATAAGGTAAGATTTTAGTCTCAGTTGCTACTGTCTCAATAATTTCGTCATTCAAGTGGGCAGGATGTAAATACATAATTCGAATCCATTCCAAGCCATTAACCTGACAAAGCTTTTTAAGCAACTGCGGCAGACTGCTTTTACCATATAAGTCACTGCCATATGCAGCCGTATCCTGAGCAATAACTACTAGTTCCTTTATTCCTTTATCAACCAATTCACGGGCCTCTGTAATAACCTTTTCGACCGGTTTCGATCGTAGTTGGCCCCTGATTAACGGTATAGTACAGTAACTGCACCGATTGTTACATCCCTCGGCGATTTTTAGATAAGCTGAACCTGCTGGAGTAGTGATTGACCTGGGACCTTCTTCTATAAATTGCGATGGTGGATTTTCAATCCAGGAAATCCTTTTTCCAGCGACCACTGCTTCTATGGCCCGGTCAATACCAGTAAAAGATGAGATACCGATAACACCATCCAATTCAGGCATCTCATCCAGTAATTCCGTACCATATCGTTGCGATAAACACCCGGTAGCGATCAAATACTGTAAACGTCCCTCTTCCTTCAATTTTCCAGTTTTTATAATGGTATTAATCGCTTCTTCTTTAGCGGCATTTATAAAACCGCATGTATTAACTATAATCAAATCTGCTTTATTTAAGGATTCAACAATACGATATCCGGATTTCTTTAGTATTCCAATCATAATCTCTGTATCAACCCGGTTTTTTGCACACCCCAGGCTAATAAAACCAATATTCACTTGCTATTACCTCTATTCTGTACCCGGTTTATCTACTGAAAACACTTTTTCCAATACCTCACCAGGCGTTCCCATCGGCCCCAAATTTTTATTATTAAAGGTGATATTTATACCACCAGCGTTGCCTGCATTTACTAATACCGTTTTCTTCCCGATAAAAGACTTAGTTTGTCCGGGGAGAAGCATACCCTCATATTGTTGTTGATCGTCAACAACAATACGCAACCAGCACTTCTGGGTAGCTTCAATAACAACTTCGGCAGTTTTCACAGCCACCTGAGGTGGTTTAGCCCTTTTTTCTGGTTGTTGCTGGGATACAGATGGGCGTGGTTGAGTTTGTTCATTAGCCCCCCTACTGGCAAAATAATTAGCCAAGTTGTTACCCATCCATATTACCAATACCAAAAACATACCTGCCGTTAATATTCTTTTCAAATTTAAGTTACTGGGCCAGTTAAACCCGGATTCTTTAGTTGCTTCCGGTACCTGAAAAGATTCCTCCTCTTCTTGTGCACCGTAAGCCAGTAACTTAAATTCATTTACCATTTCTTCTGCATCAAGTTTCAGAAAACCGGCGTAGAGTTTCAAAAATCCAGTTGCATAAACCCGCGGTGGGAGAAGCGAAAATTCTTCATCTTCGAGGGCCTTTATATATGCCTTCCTGATCTTGGTTTCTTCCTCAACCGCCTCAAGACTATAACCTTGTCTTTCTCTTTCTTCTTTCAGCTTATTTCCAAAATCCATGTTATCAACTCCTAATCAAGGGGGTTAATTAAATAAAACTAAATATTTAACTGGTTGAGGCAGTCCCAGCACCAATCCTGAAAGCCTGTCTTAACGGATAGCCTGATGACAGCCCGTATATAACTCCAGCCAACAATAAAGGCAATTTGCTCCGGACCGAAAAGTTTTGATTGGGCAGCATAGAATAATCACTAACTCCGGTATTGTTGATACATGTAATACCGGTTTTACCATCTGTGATAACAAAATATTGATCACTTTTTTTTAACATTTGCGTAAACCTGCTTGTATAATCATTTATTTGTTCAAAACTATCCAAACCTATAACTACCAGGTCAAACTGGCCTAAATAATCAGGAATATCCTGAGGACAATTAATATATTTACAGGTGCAAAATCGAGGTAAATTATCATCCTTGGTTAACATTCTTTTATAGATTAGCTCCTGAAACTGATCCTCAACTATCAGCCATTCACAGTTGAATGCAATCCAATTCTTGGCCTCTATAGCCTTTTCATATTCCTTATAACTATAACCTTCCCGGTAGACAAATATATCATCTACGGAAACTAACCGACAACTCCTTTTACTTGCATGATGATAGATATTAGAGATATCTATATTATGGGCTTGCAGACGGCTCAATAACCTGTTTCCAATATCATCATTTGCCAGAATACTAATTAACTTAACATAAATACCGAATCTGGCTAAAGCTTCACTAACCGAGATAGCAAAACCTCCATCATTTATGTCAATACTATTCTCCTTTTCCGTTTTGATACTGATGTTGACACAGCATTCGCCTACTACTACCATGGACACCTGTTGATTAAAAACGTATCCTTTTCCTAATAATATCCCTTTTTTCAACAGGTTGGATATGTGCACAGCTACTGAAGATCTGGTAATTTTTAACCGTTGGGCCAGATCATCCTGGGAAATCAGAGGCTCTTTTTTTAGTACCTCAGCAATCTCTTTTTCTCGTGAAGTAAGCCTCATTTTTTTCTCACCTCTAATAATACTATTCCTTCAGTATAAAATACTAGCCCAGATTATCCTTTGGATATAGTTTTTCTAATTGTACCTGATCAATCAAAATTTCCCGTTTCTTATTATTGTCAAGTTCAGATACAATTCCTCTTTCCTCCATTAGATCTACCAATCGGGCGGCTCGGGAATATCCTATACGAAGCTTTCTCTGCAACATTGAAACAGATGCCTTCTCAGCATCAACAAAAACTTGTACCGCATCCCAGAACAATTCATCTCCATAATCAAGATCTGCTTGTTGTAAGGTTATTGCCAAATCTTGATTCATTTCCTGGTTGTCCTGGTCCGGTACCTGTTCCTTAATATAATTGACAGTATTCTCTATATCGCTATCAGATACAAAAGCTCCCTGTACTCTATATGGTTTGTTTGCGCCTACCGGGAAAAACAGCATATCTCCCTTGCCCAGTAATTTTTCTGCTCCACCCATATCTAAAATGGTGCGGGAGTCAGCTTGAGATGAGACTGCAAATGCTATACGAGAAGGTATATTGGCCTTTATAACTCCGGTTACCACATCTACCGAAGGTCGTTGAGTTGCAACCACCAGATGCATTCCCGCTGCTCGAGCCATCTGCGCCAGACGACAAATAGAATCCTCTACTTCCACAGGGGCCACCATCATCAAATCAGCTAATTCATCAATTACAATAACAATAAACGGCATGGGTTCCTTAACTGTTTGATTATAGCGATAAATATCACGAACACCTTTTTCTGCAAAAGATTTATAACGTTTGTCCATCTCGGTTACCATCCACCGGAGTACCACCGATGCCTTTTTGGGGTCAGTAACCACAGGAGTCATTAAGTGGGGAATTCCGTTATATACGGTTAGTTCAACCATTTTCGGGTCAATAAAAACCAGCCGCAGTTGTTCCGGTGCAGCATTAAATAACAGACTCATAATAATACTATTTAAGCACACACTCTTGCCTGATCCCGTCGAACCGGCTATTAAGAGGTGAGGCATATCGCTTAACTTGGCAACTACAGGATTCCCTGCAATATCTTCACCAAGTCCAAATGCCATGGGATTGTTTAATTTACTGAACGCTGCCGCAGACAGCAGATGCCTTAACCCTACACTGGATATTCGGCTGTTGGGAACCTCAATACCAATTGCAGATTTACCAGGTATAGGAGCCTCAATTCTAATTCCCGGCGCTGCCAGATTTAATTGCAGATCATCAGTAAGACTAATTATTTTGCTAATCTTAACTCCAGGAGCAGGTGAAAGTTCATACCTGGTTATGGCTGGACCGCAGCTAACTTGATTAACCTTTACACTAATACCAAAACTCGAAAAAGTATCTTCCAGAACCGCTATACTCTCCTTAATATTCTTCTTGTCGATAGTTCTTTCACTGCTAATTTCACCAAGTAACTCCAAGGGCGGATTCTTATACTCATAATTAGGCTCCTTGCGAGAATAAACAATCTCCAGCCGCTTCTTGCTTTCCTTTTCCTTCTCGACCGTTTCAATTTTAACAGGTGGTTTTGTAATCACTGGTTCAACCTGTGGTGGTTCATTTCTTGCAGGAGTATGATTAATAATTACCGGTTCAGGTTTATCGACAGACCTGCTGTTTTCAATATGTTCATTGGGAAGATAAACAAATGCAGTCGCCTGGTCAACAAACTTGCCGGCTTTTTCCCCAGTCCACCGTAGAATTTCGGACAGGGGACGGTTTATTACCATTACTAAACCCAGTATAGCACTTACCATTATGCAAATTATCGCACCAATGTTACCAACCATTTTCAGTAAAACATAACCCAAGGCTCCTCCAACATATCCACCCCCCAAACCCCGGGTTCCTGCTTCCCAAGTATTCAAACCTAAGGGTATGAAGTACAAACTTATTATCAGTAGAACTGTAATTGCCAGCAATGTAACTCCGCTCATTCGTATAGACCAAAATTTCTTAACTACCCCCAGGTGAATTGACCAACTCAGAAAATAAAATGACACCAGCATGGCAGCAGTACCAAAAATACTCTCCAACCCTTCCATAATATATGTGCCCACCAGGCCAATAAACCTAGCATCACCGGGAAGACCCTGGTAATTTCTCAGACATACAAAAATAAAAACTGCCAGCATCAAAAATATTATTGACACAACCTCTTCTTTAAAAAAGGAGGTTGTGGGCTTTTCCTTTAAGCGCGGACTTGAATCCTCAACCGGCTTAATTGCAGTTTTCTTTTTCCGGCTATTCTTCATAACACCTCTCGCTCTCCCCAATACATTTGGCTGTATTAACTAGATTCTTTTAATGGCAGCTCTTTTCCTTCTATAGAAAATACAAAAAACAGGGGATAATTCCCCTGTTCACGACAAAACGTTATCTTAATATGCAAAATAAGCTATCAGAGTTAATACTCCTGCAATCCAACAATAATAAGAAAAAATTGATAATCGGCCTTTGCGCACCATTTTCATTACAATTTTAATGGCCAGATAACCAGATATGGCAGCAATGGCCGGCCCAAGTATATAGGGTAACAAATTCTGGTTTCCAAATCCCTGTCCGACCAAATCTTTTAGTTGCAGTACTCCTGCCCCTAAAATTACTGGAATTGACAATAAAAACGAATATCGGGCCGCAAAATCACGGTCTAATCCGGCCAAGAGTCCACCAGCTATAGTTGAACCCGAACGAGAAATACCAGGAACTATAGCCACAGCTTGAATAATACCTATAAATAAAACATCCCAATACGTAGTTTCCCGGGGACCTTTTTCGAACAGACTATGACTCGACATATTTTCCGAAAGCATCAAAACTACACCGGTAAATAAAAGACCAATTCCCACTACCAACAAAGACTCAAAAGCTTTTTCAAAAAGTGGTTGCAGCAAAACCCCGGCCAATCCAGCAGGAATACAACCAACCAAAATAAGATAAGTTAGTTTGGAAAAAGGCCGCCTGATTATCTTATAAATATCATCCCAAAAGGCTACAAAAACAGCTACTAAAGTTCCCCAATGAACCAAAACATCAAAGGCTAAAGGAGCTTCCTTTATTCCAAATAAATGTTGAAAAATTACCAGGTGCCCTGAACTGCTGACCGGCAAAAATTCAGTTAAACCCTGTACAAGTCCTAACCATAAAGCTTGAATAGTAGTCACTACCAATTCCTCCAATAAAAATATCTTAATAATTATAGCACAGCCAAGCAGTAAATATTACTAAAACTAAGGAAAAAGGAAGTTGTACAGCAATTAACTACTCTCTTTCTATCACTCCATCATTACCGAACCATTTCCGGTAGATAGTATCGTATTGTCCGCTGTCCTGAATCTTTTGCAAGCCGGAATTGAATTGTGCCAGCAGTTGTTCGTCCTCCAGGCGGACCATTATACCGTATTGATTCGTATTGGTGTTAATGAGACCAGCAACTTTTAAATTGCAGCCCTCATTACATTTTATATAATACGAGCTAGAGGATCGAAAATTTAAAACTGCATCCAAAGTCCCTATTTCCAACTGGGTAAACATTGACATTGGGGATTCGAAACATACAACATTGGTAGAATTATTTCTTTCTTTAAGTTTATTGGCATACTCGTTGCCTATTGAGCCAACTTCAACCCCAATAATCTTGCCGGTCAGGTCATCTATTTTTTGTATTACATGATTATTATTTTTGGTTACTATACACAAACCTTCAGTATAATAGGGTTCGCTAAAAGCAACCACTTCTTTACGGGGTTCAATAATAGCAACGGCAGAAATTACTGCATCTGCTTTTCCTTCACGCAAGGCTGGAATAAGCTCATCAAAGCCAAGATAATATATATCAATATCCATACCTTGTTGATTAGCAATAGCGTGTATAATATCCATATCAAACCCCTGTAACTGGCCATCTTTTGTAAATTCAAAAGGCGTATAGGTAGGTTCGGTAGCTATTCTTACTTTTTTAGAAATTTCCCCTCCAATAATAACTAGCTGCTGGTTACCATCCCAATCTAACTTTCTGCCCAATTGGCTAGCCAGAAAACGTACTGGAACCATAGTATTCCCCTGAATTAAACAGGCGGGAATATCTAATTCTGTTTTCTGACCGTTAACCACAGCATCATGTGCTCCAACTTTAAATACTATTTCTGTATTACCCCTGGAAACTACAGCACTTTGATCATAACCTTGCCAGTTAACTGAACATCCCAATGCCTCGGCTACCATCCGCAATGGTACCATGGTTCTTCCCTGCAGTATAATGGGATTGGGCTGACACGATAAAACTAAATTATTAACCTGTATTTGAACTACCCCTTGACTTGCTTGCGCACATTGTAAGCCCGCCATGGTTATAATTAAACTCATAAAAATAATCCCGATTAATTTGTTGGTATAGCCATTTGACAAGACACTACCTCCTAATTAATAGTACAAACAATTCAGCAGTGAGCTTGAAGAAAGCTCACTGCTGAGATTATCAGGCCTATTCGGGTATTCTGGGTTGATACCAGTGAAATAAACAAGCCGGTTGTGCCCCAGCATTAGCTACGAATAATAAAAAAACTGATAAGGAACGCAATAGAAACATCTTTGATTTACCCATTATTTCCGCCTCCTTCCATTTTTCAAGTAGTATATACAGTATATATAACAACCGATAACTTGATTTCAAGTGTTTTACGCCGAATGGGTCAAAATCAATGCCGAATGGGTCATTTTATGTTAGAAAATTTTAACCACTAAAAAACCAATCGACAAAAATCGATTGGCTGCATCACTAATATGTATTTTTAATGGTAATTAATAACCCGTTGGCTGAAAATTATAATTTATAGATTATGAAGTTTATCCTTTAGAACTTTTACTTTTTGTCTGCTTAACAATATTTTTTCTCCAGAAGTTAATACTAACTGGTAAGTGCGCCCGGAATTGCTAATTTCTTTTATGAAAGCAAGATTAACCAGATAGCTGCGATGACATCGGTAGAATCCATATGGCTCTAACTTTCTCTCATAAGTATACATATCGGATCTAATCATATACGTATCGTTTAATGTCTTAATCAATATTCCAGGTTTACTGCTTTCAACATAGAGAATTTTACCAGGCCTCAGAAAAATCTCTTGTTTATGAGTCTCTATCGATATAGGGATTTCTGCAGGTAATATATTTGATACTCCAGGCTGTATTTGGTCCCGCAGTTTCCTGACGGTTTTCTTAATTCTCTCTTCATTAAATGGCTTGAGTATATAGTCAAACGAATATAGCTCAAATGCTTCAAGCGCATAATCAGGGTATGCGGTCGCGAAAATGATATATAAATCTTGGTATTTTTCAGTTAGGTAGCGGGCTAGTTCCAATCCGTTCATTTGGGGCATGTCGATATCCAGAAATATTACCTGCGGATGAAAGATTTCCATCGTTTTAAGCGCTTCATTACCACTTGAAACAACATCAGTTACATAAACTCCAGGAACTGCTTCGATGATCATTTTTAAATAATGACCAATTGACGGTTCATCATCGACGATAAGTGCTTTAAGATTCATACTTCTTTTTCTCCGTTTAACGAAAAGCTTAAAATGCGGTCAACGAAGTGCATAAACCTGTAACCTGTCGGGGCTACAGTAAAGGCTTGTGCTGCTATGCCTGTTGCTATCGGCATAACAAAAGGAGTCAAAAGTTCTGTATTAGAAAAGATTATCATAATCAAACCATATATAAGTATAATCATAATAGAAAGTTTCTTAAATCGTTCTCGTTCGTCATTACTTCTTATAGGTTTATTTTCGGTTTCACCGGGAGCATATTTCCAGGCTATGGACATGCACGATATAAATGAAATACCTGCGATAATGTATAACCACTGGTTTAGCCAGGGATTCAGCCAGTGAACTCCCCACCCCAACAGAAGAAACCAAATTGTTCCCCCTATTAAACAGCGATAGTACTTGCTGCAATGCTCACCGCCTGATGCTAAGCGTAAAATACCTGCTGTAACTGATATAGTAAGAACTTCAGGCAAAACTCCGAATAACCATGACAATAACACCAAGCAGACAACTTTAATAAGTTCACCCAATAGAATTTCCATTCCATAAGCCATACGAAGTTCCTGCCGCTGGGTACTTCCAACCTCCCGTGCCAGATAGGAGGCAAATTTTACTGCAACTTCGTGTATACTCAAGCTAATTTTCTCCTTTGTAAATCATTGGGATAACATATTGTAAAGCGGGTTCCCCTTTGCTGGTGACTGCTTAAAAGAACCAATCCCTGGTACTTCTCTACCTGGTATTTTACCGACGCCAGACCAATTCCCCGTTTAGTTTCACTTTTTGTGGAAAAACCGGGCTCAAACACTTTATCCCTTATCTCAAGAGGAATCCAACCTGGGTTTTGAGTCTGGATAATAAAATATCCAGATTTCTCGAATATTTTCAGCTTAACAGTCCTCCTTTCAGGTTCCAGATCGCTTACCGCTTCCATGGCATTATTAAGTAAATTGCCAACAACTGCTACTAACTCCAGCGATGGAACCGTCAAAGATGATAGATTTGATTCCGTAATTATTTCAAAAGATATGTTACGAGCTGTGGCCGCACTAATTTGAACAAGTAATAAAGCACTTAATTCAGGTATAGCAAGGTGTATAATATCACCGGTTATCTGTACATCCTTGTAGAGTCGTCCCATATACTCCTTAACTTGATCAGTCTGTCCCAGGCTGATTAATCCGTAGATGACCTGCAGGTGGTTGATAAAATCATGACGCTGAGCTTTAATGATTTGCATCATCTCTTGTAAATTGCTGATATAAGCCTGCTGCGAGTCCAGTAATTGCTCCTGTTTTTTTCTGGAAAGCATTTGTCCGCTCAGAATTATTGATAATACAACTCCGATCATAATAACCATTAACAGAGCAATAGGAATTGAATTCGAAGAAGTTACATTCATTTTAGACTCCAGAAGCAGCTGGTAGTGGAATCCCATAACCACAAGAAAAACCGTAATACCCATAATGAATAACGGTTTACCATAAATTCTTATATTATGCATACCTTCTATAATTATTAATTTATAACTATTTATTAAATTAATACCTCGCTGTTTAAATAACACAGCTATTGCCGTAAGAAAGGCAAATTCGGGAAGGGGATATAATACCCGCAAAATTGGATTACTCATGGCTTCCCAGGCAGATGTCCCGGTAAGCCCGTTTATTAGTACACTAAACACTGCTTCCGATATACTTACACATAAAAAGCCAATTATTATGCTAGCCAGAGCTAAAGATATTGGAAGATTGCATACATAATAGAGCAGAAGTACTAGTATCGGGAGTTGAATAAAAACGTTGAATCCGGGTGATAATGGCAAAAACCTAACGAAGAAACTCAGGATCGAACCAGCAAGAGCGACTAACATAACCTTCCTGGATGGTGGATTGCAATCTATTAATATCAATCCCATATATATCAAAAGCAGAGTTTCCGGGAACGACTGAAGAAAAATTAAGTATAAAGGCATTCGGTCCATAACTTACTATCCTACCCCTTTATGGGCTACAACCTGATGTCTTTATATTAACAGCTGCAATCAGCATTGTAAGCCAAATTCCTACAATATGGACTATTTATAATAATTGTGACATATTTAATGTAATATGTAAATTGCTTGTATTTTACTATATTACTTAATCTACTAAAAACTCATACTAAAAAAACCCGTATAAGATTTCAGCCTTAAAACGGGTTTTTCACACTAATTTTTTATTTAATTCAGGTAATCAGTTATATCTTTTTGCTGTTTCTTACAATACCGAGTTCAAGTATGTTGCCCGGTGATAAATCACTATTCAAATAATCCATGGGATCAGTACTGCATATTGAAGTTATTCTTATTTGAGTATCTGACAATATCTCTGCATTGACAACTCCCCCAGAAGGTAAGCGATAAGTCTTATTTTTAGCTGGCGGCTGCATTTGGTTATAAATTTCCAAGGGATCCGGCATATAGTAATAGCTCATTAGTTTAAACCTTTGTTTTGTTTCTTTAAATTGTGCAGCATATTTAAGGATTCCTTTAAACCACCAACCTCATCGATTAAGCCACATCCCACTGCATCCTCACCCATCAAAACTGTTCCAATATCTCTTGCCAAGTCTCCTGTCGTATACATCAGTTCCCTGAACCTATCTTCAGTAATTTTTGAATGTTCGGTTATAAACCTGATAACTCGGTCTTGCATCTTCTCTAGATATTCCCACGTTTGTGGCACACTAACTACTAAGCCGGTAAGTCTTATGGGATGAATTGTCATGGTAGCTGATGGAGCTATAAAAGAGTAATTGCTACTGACCGCAATACAAGCCCCAATTGAATGACCTCCGCCCATTACTATGGATACAGTTGGTTTACTCAGACTGGCAATCATTTCCGAAATTGCCAAACCCGCTTCGACATCTCCTCCTACTGTATTTAGTATAAGTAACAATCCTTTAATGTCGGGATTCTCTTCAACTGCTACCAGCTGCGGAATGAGATGTTCATACTTAGTTGTTTTATTGTTAGGCGGCAAAACCATATGCCCTTCAACCTGTCCACTAATGGTGACACAATGTATGTCACTCTTAAAAGTAGGTATCTGAATCTCACCCAATTGATTAATAGCTTCCATTCTTTCTTCCTGTTTGGGCTGATCACTAGGTAAAGTTGGTGTTGGACTTTCCTGCAAAGTGTATTCTCCCTTCATAATATAGTCTTATTAATTAGAATTACCATGTGGATAATAAACCATACACAAAAGCCCAGCCACAAATTAAAATATTATGAAACTCCTCATTGATGCAATTAGTTAGGAAGATATTTATAAGATGGAGTTCAGTTTTTTGAAAAAATAAGAAGCATAGCTTCTCGACATTAATTCATAATTCAAAATTCATAACTTTATCTATCTTGTATTACGTACATTCAGCTCCGGGTTCCTGAGCATTCAGGTTTCTAAAAGCAACTGCCAGCATTAGCTTAAGCCGATTAAACTGATTAACCTCACTGGCTCCAGGGTCATAGTCTATAGCAGTAATATTGGCCTCAGGATAATGCCTCCTTAATTCCTTTATCATACCTTTGCCGGTTATATGATTGGGCAGACAGGCAAAAGGCTGAACACATACTATATTAGGTACCCCGCTTTCAATAAGTTCCATCATTTCTGCTGTTAATAGCCAGCCTTCACCAGCGTGATGCCCAAGTGACAGTATTGGACTAACCAGAGCAACTTTCTCATAAATAGTAGTAGGTACCTCAAATCTTTTGCTTTTCTTCAATGCCATTGAAATCTCATGACGGCGTTTTTCTATAAAACGAATCAACATATGACTGCTTAAATAAGGTCTAAATTTACCTGCAAGATATTTGTAATTAAATATATCATCATAACCACAGTACAGGAAAAAATCTGTCATATCAGGAATTATTACTTCTGCACCTTCATTTTCTAAAACATCTACAATATTATTGTTAGCCCCCGGATGATATTTCACTAATATTTCTCCCACTATACCCACTCGCGGCTTATCTGCCGAAGCAATTTCCAGTTTATCAAAATCCTTTACCAGCTCATCAATATGCTCTGCCAATCCCGATTCCTTCCCATTTGCAATCTGGACTTTAATTCGATCAACCCATTTTTTATACAAACGGTTAGCCGAACCGGGAATAGTCTCATATGGTCTTACCCGATGCAATACACGCATAAGTAAATCTGCACATAACAGACCGGTAACCATCTTTTTTAACAAGCGCGATGACAACTTAAATCCCGGATTCTTTTCTGCGCCGATTAAATTGGCAGATATGACTGGGATATTTTCAAATCCAGCCTCCTTTAACGCCTTTCTTAACAGACCAATGTAATTAGTTGCCCGGCAGCCGCCACCAGTTTGGGAAATCATTACTGACGTATTATTTATATCATATTTCCCTGATTGCAGAGCTTGTAACAACTGCCCTATTACCATTATGGATGGATAGCAGGCATCGTTATTTACATATTTAAGACCTTCATCGACATCTTTCTTATTGGAGGGCAGAATCTCCAGATTATAGTTTTCAGTTTTAAGTATTTCCTCCAACAAATCAAAATGACAAGGTGCCATCTGAGGGACCAAAATAGTATGCTCTTTCTTCATTTCCTTGGTAAAAATAATTCTGTTCCATCGGGTAGACGCATTATTATTATTCAATCCGGTTTTTTCTCGCTCTTCCAAAGCAGCTACCAGGGAACGAATCCTTATTCTGGCCGCTCCCAGATTTGCACCTTCATCTATTTTCAGCGCCGTATAAATTTTCCCCCGGCTATGAAGAATTTCCTGGACCTGGTCGGTAGTAATAGCATCCAGACCACATCCAAATGAATTGAGCTGAATAAGTTCCAAATTATTATTCTGGGCAACCAAGCTTGCCGCCGCATACAAACGAGAGTGATACATCCACTGGTCTACCACCCGTAATGGCCTTTCCACAATCCCCAGGTGAGCTACTGAATCTTCAGTCAGCACGGCCATGCCACAGGCCTTAATGATGTCTGGTACCCCATGGTTAATTTCGGGATCCAGATGGTAAGGCCTACCAGCCAGAACAATCCCCTTCGTTCCCGTTTCATTAAGGTAGGTTAAAACCTCTTTCCCTTTGCTGCGGATATCTTCTTTGAATGCTTGATCTTCCTGCCAGGCTTGCTCGACAGCCTTGGCAATTTCTTTTTTTCTAATCCCCCACCCTTTAAATTCATGGTAAAGACATGCACTCAGCCCGCTCTTGTCATTATAAGGCAGGAAAGGATTAATGAACTTTATCCCTTTTTCCTGGATAATATCCATATTCTTTTCAATCACTGCCGGATAGGAAATTACCATGGGGCAATTTAAATCATTATCGGCCTCTTTCTGTTCCTGACGTTCATTTATAATACAGGGATAAAAAATAGTTGTAATACCCTGTTTAACCAAAGCGGCAATATGACCATGCACTAATTTGGCTGGATAGCAAGCCGTATCGGAAGGAATTGTTTCACTGCCCTGAGTATAGATTTCTTTTGATGAACGAGGAGATAATACCACCCTAAAACCCAATTGGGTAAAAAAAGTAAACCAGAAAGGATAGTTCTCATAAATGTTTAATACCCGGGGAATTCCAATGGTTCCCCGCCTGGCCCTGGCTTCCGGCAGTGGTTCGTAGTTAAATAATCTTTTTAACTTGTAATCATATAAATCAGGTAAACTTTCATTATGCTTATCCAGACCCAGAGCTTTTTCACAGCGATTTCCCGATATAAACCGGCTTCCATCCCCAAATTTGTTAATGGTGAGCAAACAGCTATTGCTGCAGCCCTTACACCTTAACATACTGCTCTTAACCGAAAACTGGTTCAGTTGTTCCTTGGTCAAAAGTGAACTTTGGAAACCGTTCTGATATTTATTCCTGGCAATAAGGGCTGCACCATATGCCCCCATGAGGCCTGCTATATCAGGTCTGATGACTTCTCGCTGGCTTATTATTTCAAAACTTCTAAGTACCGCGTCATTATAAAAGGTTCCGCCCTGGACCACAATCCGTTCACCCAGGTCTTTGGGGTTTCTTATCTTGATAACTTTAAAGAGAGCATTCTTTATCACTGATTGAGATAACCCCGCGGAAATATCACCCAAGCTGGCTCCTTCCTTTTGCGCCTGCTTGACACGGGAGTTCATGAATACTGTACAACGCGACCCCAGGTCTACCGGTGCATCTGCCAGTAAAGCCTGGTTAGCAAAATCCTCTACAGGTATATTTAAAGAATGCGCAAAACTTTCCAGGAATGAGCCGCAACCTGAGGAACAAGCTTCATTAAGCATGATACTATCGATAACTCCATCCTTAATCTGCAAACATTTCATATCCTGACCGCCGATATCCAATATAAAATCTACCCCGGGTTCAAAGAACCTGGCTGCCGTAAAGTGGGCCATGGTTTCAATTTCACCTAAGTCAACGCGCAGCGCTGCCTTAATAAGACCTTCCCCGTAACCGGTAACAGCCGAATTAACAATCCTGGCCTGTTCCGGCAACTTTTCATAAAGCTTGCGAAGAATTCTAACCGCAGATTTAACCGGACTGCCGGCATTACTTCCATAATACGAATAGAGCAGACTCCCGTTTTTATCTATAAGAGCTGCCTTGGTAGTAGTTGAACCAGCATCTATTCCTAGAAAGCAATCACCCGCAAATAATTCCAGATCACCTCGATTTACCCGGTGAAGAGCATGCCTTTGCCGAAAACATTGTAGTTCATTTTCATCAGTAAATAATGGCTGCAGACCGCCAAAATCTGAATCTTTTGCTTCATATAACTGCGGCATCCGATCTATTAGGGTCTGTAAATCTATAATCTCATCTTCCTGGGAAGCAAGTGCCGCCCCCATAGCAACAAAGAACTGAGCATAAGGCGGAAAAATCACTTCTTCGTCTGTAAGCTTCAAAGTTTCTTTAAATCTTTGTCTTAAGGCTGACAGAAAATGCAATGGTCCGCCCAGAAAAGCCACTTTACCCTTGATACGTTTTCCGCAGGCCAGGCCACTGATTGTCTGATTTACCACTGCCTGCATCACCGAGACAGCAATGTCCTCCTGCTTGGCTCCCTCATTAAGTAAGGGCTGAATATCAGTCTTGGCAAAAACCCCGCATCGGGCAGCTATCGGATATATAATGCTAAAATGGCCGGCCAATTCATTTAATCCTGCTGAATCGGTCCCCAATAATGTTGCCATCTGATCTATAAAAGCACCGGTACCTCCAGCACAGGTGCCGTTCATTCTCTGCTCGACTCCTCCTCGGAAAAATGTAATTTTAGCATCTTCGCCACCTAGCTCTATAGCTACATCGGTATCAGGAATAAGTCTCTCAATAGCCTTATTACAGGCAATTACCTCCTGTATGAAACCAAGCTGCAGCCAATCAGAAACTGCTATACCCGCTGAACCGGTTACCATAACCGTAAGCGATTTATTTCCCACTTTTTTGTATGTCTCATCGAGCAGTTCTACTATGGTACTTTTTATTTCGGCATGGTGTCGTCGGTAGTCACTATAAATCAAATTAAGATTATCATCCATTAATACAATTTTGGCAGTTGTCGATCCTACATCTAATCCCATATGTAACACGTTTTTCATTAGTAAAGGCACCTCCGGCTATATCACATAACTTAATTCGACACAGTCTGTGATTTCCCCTGCCACTTCATCATCTTCAATCACAAGTTTATCCTGTATATCAGAATAATTGCTTTCTTAATAAATAAAAAGGCCACCTGGAGCGCAGCTGCGTTTCAGATGGCCTTCTTCTTCTCTCTATTGTTTTTTATCTCAAACCTCCATAATGATAGGCAAAATCACGGGCCGGCGCCCAGTTTTCTCATATAGATGTTTCCCTAGCTTATCACGAACCTGGGATTTAATCGCTGCCCATTCGGTAACATTTTTCTTAGAGCATATATCCAGGGCCTCTTTAACCTTTTCCCGGGCATCCTCAATTAATTGTTCAGATTCTCTTACATATACAAAACCTCTGGTAACAATATCGGGTCCTGCTAGTACTTCACCGACTTCTTTCCTGATAGTTACCACTACTATCATTATCCCATCCTGTGATAACTGTCTTCTATCACGCAGAACTATATTCCCGACATCCCCTACACCCAGGCCATCTACTAAAACTTTACCGGCAGTAACCTTGCATGAAATGCTGGCTTTCTTTTTGCCAAATTCTATAACCTGACCATTTTCGGCTACAAAAATCCTCGACTTTGGTATACCCAGACTTTCTGCTAACTTGGCATGTTTCATTAAATGGCGATACTCTCCATGAACCGGTATAAAATATCGTGGTTTGATTAAATTCAATAAAATTTTTAATTCTTCCTGTGAAGCATGTCCAGAAACGTGAACCCCCATGGATCTTTCGTATATTACCTCCGCACCCTGGCGGAATAGCAAATCCACTGTTTTAGATACTAATTTTTCATTTCCGGGAATTGGGCTAGCGGAAATTATTACCGTATCCCCTGGTTGAATTCCTACCCAGCGATGGTCTGCCGTCGCCATTCTTGTTAGAGCTGACATCGGCTCACCTTGCGATCCGGTTGTTACAATGGCAACTTGTTCGTTCGGATATTTACCAATATCCTCCATTTCAATAAGGATATCGTCAGGAATATCCACATATCCTAGTTCAGTGGATATTTTAATATTATTAACCATACTTCTACCTACAACACATACTTTGCGTCCATACCTATGAGCAGTTGCAATAACCTGTTGAATCCTGTGTACGTTAGAAGCAAAAGTAGTGACTATTATTCGTCCTTCACACTTGCCAAACAATTCGTCAAAGGTATTCCCAACTACTTTCTCCGACATAGTAAAACCGGGCTTATCGGCATTGGTGCTGTCTCCCATCATTACCAATACACCCTTTTCGCCTAGTTCCGCCATTTTTCGAATATCTACTACCTGTCCATCTACTGGAGTTTGATCCAGTTTAAAATCACCAGTATCTACCACAATACCAATTGGAGTATGAATAGCTATGGCCATAGCATCAGGTATGCTATGACTAACGCGGATAAACTCGACTATAAACGGTCCCATAGTAATCTTATCTCTAGGTTTGACTATATGCAATTGGACCCGATCAAGGTTGTGCTCCTTTAATTTACCTTCTACAATACCCAGAGTTAGCTTACTTCCGTACACTGGGACGTCAATATCTCGCAGGACATAAGGCAAAGCACCCACGTGATCTTCATGACCATGGGTCAATAAAATTGCTTTTACCTTATCCTTATTTTCAACCAGGTAAGTAATATCAGGAATTACTACATCAATACCTAAAAGTTCCTCTTCAGGAAACATGAGGCCGGCATCAATAACCACAATAGTATTATCGTATCTGATTGCCGTCATATTCTTTCCAATTTCCCCCAACCCGCCCAGGGGAATAATTTGGAGTCGTGACTCAGTTTCAGGCACCCAAACACCTCCTTTATTATTAAATTTTAGGGCAACTATCCGAACAACAATTGCTGAGATTATTATAGCCTATTACAATCATCTATTCAACTAAGTGGCATTATTGGTATGTTTCCCTTTTTGTTCTGTATGTCGCATTTGCAAATTTAGGACCCGCCTTTACAAAACAGAAAGATAGATCCCCGAAGAGGTCTATCTCACGAACCAAAAATAATTATCTTTAATAAACAATTATTTTAAGATATTATTATCAATTAACATTTCTCTTATTCTAGCCTTTTCAGCTTCGCTGGCACCGGTCAATGGCAACCTGAGCCCGCCGACATTCATATCCAGCATGTTCATAGCCTCTTTGAGCGGTACCGGATTAGTAGTTATAAACAAGCCCTTCATTACCGGGAATATTCTTAAATGAATTTCCCTGGCCTTTTCGATATCACCGGCAAAAAAGCATTCTAGCATTTGTTTAATTTCATTTCCAATTAGATGCGAGGCAATACTAACAACCCCCGCCGCCCCAATAGCCAGCATAGGAAGAGTCAGCGAATCATCTCCTGAGTAAACTGCCATGGACTCTGGAAGAACAGTCTTAAGCAAAGAGACCTGATCCATACTGCCACTCGCTTCCTTAATAGCAGCAATATTTTGTATCTTGGCAAGGCGGGCCACCGTCTCGGGCAGAAGATTAGCACCGGTGCGACCGGGAATATTATATAACATTACTGGTAAAGATGTACTTTCCGCTACAGTTTTAAAATGTTCATAAAGACCCTGTTGAGAAGGTTTATTATAGTAAGGGGTTACCAGCATAATGCCATCGACCCCGGTTTTTTCAGCTTGACGAGTCAGTTCTACGGTTGCTCGAGTATTGTTGGAGCCTGTTCCTGCCCAAACCTGTATCCGGTCAGCCACCTGGTCCTTTACGGTTTTGTAAAGTTGCAGTTTCTCTTCATGAGAGAGAACTGGCGACTCCCCAGTTGTTCCGCATACAACAATGCCATCGCTCCCATTACCTGCCAGCAATTCGCTGATTTCAGCTGCTTTGGCATAATTGACTTCCAAATTATTGTCATATGGTGTTATCATCGCAGTCAACAATCGCATAGTTGGCATATAACCATCCCCACCTTTAAGTTTTATTTATTTCCCAGTTCAAACTTATCGTGGAGTGCTTGGACCGCTCCTTCCATTTGCTCCCTTTTTACCAAGCACCAGATATTTGTATAAGAATCCCCCGACTGCAAAATTTGAATGTCCGCTTCCGTTAATGCCTCCACTACTTTAGCCATAATGCCGGGAATTCCAGTCATAGCTGCTCCTACTATGGCTACTTTGGCGCATTCATATTCAATCTCCGGGACTATGTCCAGGTTCTTTAAAACTTCCATGGCTTTATCAGCACTTTCAGCCGGTACTGTAAACATAATTGCCTGGGGCTGAACTGTAATAAAATCGACACTAATACCTGCCAGGGCGAGTGACTTAAACACCTTTAATTCAAATCCTTTGGGCCCATTAAAGGAACACGAATTTATCTTAACCTGAGCTATGTTAGAAGTATAGGTAATACCGGTAATAAGGCGATCACTTACTATTCTTACCGGTTCTTCAATGGCGCCGATATGGTTGCTGACTACAGTTCCTACAGATTCAGTAAATGTAGATCTAACTCTTAAAGGAACACCCTTTTGCATGGCTATTTCGATGGCCCGGGGATGAACAACCTTAGCTCCATCCCTGGCTAACTGGCAAATCTCATTGTAGGTAACCGCACCAAGCAGTCTGGCATTCTCTACAATCCGTGGGTCGGCGGTCATAACACCTTCCACATCAGTAAATATATCTATAAATTCCGCATTTAGCGCTACTCCCAAAGCACTGGCAGTAGTATCGCTGCCCCCACGTCCCAAAGTTGTTACTTCTCCATTTTCACCTTCTCCCTGAAAACCGGCTACAACCGGCACAATACCCTTTTCCAGACATTCATTAATCTTTTTGGGGTTAACATATAATATGCGTGCTGTTCCGTAATTACCATCAGTAACTATACCCGCTTGTTCACCGGTTAAAAATATAGAATTTATGCCCCGGGCGGTAAGCTGGCTGGCCATAATTACACCAGATATTTGTTCCCCGCAGGTCATAATTAAGTCCATTTCTCTGGGAGAAGGGCTGGAGTTAATTTCTTTTACCAGATTAATTAATGTATCAGTTGCGTAGGCATCATTTTTGCGGCCCATAGCTGATACGACCACAACTACTCCATAACCATCATTACGGGTAGTGGATACAATATCGCACACTTTGGCTCTGAGTTCTGGAGTAGCAATCGAGGTTCCCCCGAATTTTTGAACAATAACTTTCAACACTTTACACCTTCTTAATAGAGGTTCTTATCCACCACTATCTCTGCTATCTGAATAGCATTAGTAGCTGCGCCTTTTCTAATCTGGTCAGCAGCTACCCACATAGCAATTCCCCGTTCCGTAGAAATATCCTTCCTTATTCTGCCTACATATACCTCATCAGTATCAGATGAATACAAGGGCATGGGATAAACATTATTGGCCGGGTCATCCTTAATCACGACACCCGGAGCTTTTGCCAGTAAATTTCTTACCTCTTGCGGTGACAACTCTTTTTCCATCTCTATATTTATTGATTCCGAATGGCTTCTAAATACCGGAACTCTGACAGTAGTAGCAGTAATAGCCAAATCCGGACAATGCATAATCTTTCGGGTTTCCCATACCATTTTCATTTCTTCCCGCGTATAGTCACCTTCCAGGAAACTATCAATATGCGGAATTAAATTAAATGCAATAGGATGCTGAAATACCTGTGGTGTCATTTTACTCCCATTCAAATAACCCTTAACACTTTCCTCCAGTTCATCCAGTCCTGCCTTGCCTGCGCCTGAAACTGCCTGATAGGTAGATACTACAACCCGGGTCAGTTTTGCGGCCTGATGAATAGGATTGATAGCTACCACCATTATTATAGTCGAACAATTAGGATTAGCTATTATTCCTTTATGAAGCTCAATATCGCTGGGATTGACTTCGGGAACAACCAGCGGAACTCCGTCTTCCAAACGGAAGGCATAACTGTTATCAATTACTACACAGTTGTTTTTAACTGCTTCCGGGGCCAACATTTTGCTTATATCTGTTCCAACCGCAAACAATGCCAGGTCGGCCTTTTTAAATGCTTCCGGCCGGGCACCTTGTACAGTAAACAATTCATCCTGAAATTTTATCTTAGTTCCTTCTTCACGGGGATCAGCCAAACAAATGAGCTCTTTAATATTAAAATTCCGTTCTGCCAGAACTTTTAGCATTTCTTGGCCAACCGCACCCGTTGCACCGACTACTGCTAATCTAACACCTTCTGCCAAGTCGATTACCTCCTGCAAAAAAATTCTAATCTGTATTTTATCATAATCGCAGAAGCATTCACAAGGAATTAGAATGTTCCAATTATCACAGGTTGAATCTGTTTACCCTGCAAAGCCTGAATAACTGTGTCGACCGTCTGATCAAAACGGGCTACCATAGAGTTAGCTTTTTCAATTGGGTTATCCTGCCCAAAAGGAATAAAATAGATATTTTTCATATTTATCAACAAACCGATATTACGGGCATTACTACCCAGAGCATCATTACTGGAAATACCTATAACCACAGGACGTTGATTTCTTAAATGTGCTTTTACAGCCATTAAAGCTGGAGTATCCGTAATTCCATTAGCCATCTTGGCTATCGTATTTCCTGTGGCCGGCATAACCACTACAATATCAAGTAATTTTTTCGGTCCAATCGGTTCAGCGCTAACTATTGAGTTTATAATAGGTTTATCGGTAATTCCATGAATAATTTTCTTTAGATCATCAGTTTTATAAAACCGATTATCAGTCTCATCAACTGAGCTGGATAATATTGGGTAGATTACGGCACCTTCCTGTTTAAGCCTGATTATCTGAGGAACTACATCTCCTATGGTACAATGCGAACCAGTTAATACTACCCCCACTGTTATTCCCTTTAATTTGGCCTCCATTACCTCCTCCACTTCTCCACCTCCTTTAATCAATAAACAGGTTTTTGTCAAGCCGGGTAAGTTCCTTAATTATTAATCGTGGAATTACATCAGCCAGCATTTTGCCAGCCGACACTGGTGCAACCTTACCGGGTAGTCCCGGGGCCAGAATAGCTTTCAGGCCAAAGGCATTGGCAGCCTCAAAATCAGTGCCGCCTGGTTGAGTGGCCAGGTCTATTATTACAATATTGGGATTAGCGTATTTCAAAACGTTACGATCAAGAACCATACTGGGAACAGTATTATAAACGATGTCACAAGAATTCATTATGTCCCGAATTTCTGCATACGATGCCCGTAAACATCCCATTTCATAAGCCCGTGCCAGTTGCCCATCGTTTCTGGCTACTACAGTAACCTGGGCACCTAATGCTTTTAAATTTCTGGCCAGAGTTATGGCTATACGGCCAAATCCAATAATACAGATATTACTCCCATGGATAGTTATAGGAGTCTCTTCCATAGCTAT
>JBDKUD010000057.1:0-1989 GCA_039679805.1 Syntrophomonas sp.
GAGTTAATTACGCAAGGCCGTCTGCTGGACTTTTATGGTAATTGTCGGGAAGATATAAATATGCTCTTGTATATCATGTATATGATGGAACTTCTCGACAAAAGTTTGATGGATAAAGTGCCTTTACCCCAATTGTTTTCAACTACCATCACAGTCTTGGAGCTTTTTAATAATAAAGGCTTTAATTTACTGGCTATAAGGTATTTTGAAATGATGCTCCTCATTAACCTCGGTTATAGACCGGTGGTGTCAGGATGTATTGCCTGTGGTAAGAAAGAAGTAGTAATGGCGGGATTTGATTTGGCGGCCGGAGGTATGCTATGCCGGGACTGTTTGCAAGCAACCGGGCATTTTATTCCCTTGACCGGTGAGACTATTGCTCTTATCAGGTTGCTGTCAGCAGGTAGACTGCAGGCGCTTACCCGGGTTAAAGTATCGCCCGCAGCCATGTATCAGCTGGAATTATTTCTGGAGAAATATTTGGAGTATCATCTGGAAAGAAAATTCTATATGAAAAGCACCATAAGGACCTTGAAGAAATCAATGGGTATTCCCGATTGACAAGGCATTTTTCGGTTGTTAAACTTATGGTATTATGAACTAAATATATTGGAAACTATGAAGAAGAGTAGTAGGAAAAAGCTGTTTTTTGCCAGAGAGCCGGGAGGGTGGAACCCGGTAAAAACATTTTCCGAAGGCGCTTTGGAGTTGCCAGGAGGAAAACCTGTAAAGGTGAGTAAAGCCTGGAACATTTGAGTGGGCCAAAAGGCCAATCAGGGTGGAACCGCGGGTTAAACTCGTCCCTGTCCAGGGGATGGGTTTATTTTTTTTCCCCAAATTAGGGGTTGATTCAACGCGGATCACGCGGATTTACTAGGATTATCGCGGATTTTTTTATTGTTTATATTTTACTACTTAGGCACACTAATTATCATTGATGATTGTGCCTGCAGTCATGGGCGGTTAGCATAGAAATTAACGATATAATTGAATGGTAAATAGTGGGCTATAAAATTATGCTTTTTTATACTGATTTATATAAAAAAATCCGCGAAAATCTTATTAAAATCCGCGTAATCCGCGTTGAATTTCTCAATATGAAGGAGGCAGCGTAAATGAATTTTCAGGAACTGATATTAGGCCTACAGGAATACTGGAGCAGGCAGGGATGTATATTACAACAACCTTATGATATGGAAAAAGGAGCAGGAACTATGAATCCGGCTACTTTTTTACGCTCCCTGGGACCTGAACCATGGAATGTGGCGTATGTAGAACCTTCTCGCCGACCGACTGACGGCAGATATGGAGAAAACCCCAATCGTCTGCAGCATTACTATCAATTTCAGGTTATATTAAAACCATCTCCTGATAATGTCATTGAACTTTATCTGGATAGTTTAAGATTTCTGGGTATTAACCCGGATGAACATGATATCAGGTTAGTAGAGGATAACTGGGAATCACCTACCCTGGGAGCCTGGGGACTGGGTTGGGAAGTCTGGCTGGACGGGATGGAGATAACCCAATTTACTTATTTTCAACAATGCGGGGGTATAGATTGTTATCCGGTTTGCGCCGAGATAACCTATGGGATTGAGAGAATAGCCATGTATATTCAAAACAAGGAAAATGTTTATGATATAGAATGGGTAAATAATATTACCTATGGTGATGTTCACCATCAGGCGGAGGTAGATTATTCTCACTATAATTTTGAATCAGCTGATGTAGCTACTTTAACTACCATGTTTAATCTCAGTGAACAGGAGGCTAAGAACATTGCAGCCCTGCACCTGGTCCAGCCTGCTTACGATTATGTTTTGAAATGCTCCCATCTTTTTAATTTACTGGATGCTCGAGGTGCCATCAGCGTTACTGAACGCACCTCGTATATAGGAAGAGTAAGGAACCTAGCCCGCCTGGTGGCCGGTGAATATGTTGAACAAAGGAAGAGGTTGGGATATCCCCTTATCAAAGACGAGCAAC
>JBDKUD010000178.1:0-3343 GCA_039679805.1 Syntrophomonas sp.
ACACTGGTGATTTCGGTTATGGAGAAGCGGTGGCTCTAAAAGAAGCAGGCTTTAACGGAATATATCATGCGGTGCGTTTGGGTGAAGGCAAAATTACCCGTATCACAGTGGAGAAACGGCTGCAGACTATGCAGGCCGCCCGCCAAGCGGGGCTCAAACTGGGTACCTGTGTAGAACCGGTGGGACCGGAACATAGCCTGGATGAACTGGTAGAGAAGATCCTCTTGACTAGGGAGGCCGGGGCAGTATTCAGCGGAGCTGCGCGTCGCATACCTATTCCTGATACTAATTTGAGTAATCTGGGAATGGTTAGTGAGGCCAGGATGGCTCAAATCCTGGCGGTAGTGGGTCTGGCAACGGGTTTAAAGATACCGGGTAATTGCACCCATGAGCCTAATGTTCACGGTGTAGTGGCCGGAGCTAACCTGTTATGGGCGGAAGCCGGTTCGAATCCGCGTGATATAGTAAACGATACCGAAAACAGCCGCGGATTTGATGTGGCCAGATGTCGGGAGATATTTGAGGATGCGGAAACAAAGGTTCTCAGTGGTCCGTCGCGGTTTTTTGCGGCTGAAGCTTAATTGACAGGAGAGAGGTGGGAGAAATATAGTGAAGAATAAATTCTGGCATAGTATATGGTTTAAGATTTTAATAATTGCGATACCGGTTGGAATGTATTATCTTATAGATCCGCTTCACACAGCGGTAAATCAGGCAGTATTTATTCTCTCCATGGTCAATATTCCCGCGGCTCGGGAATACATATTGTCTTTTGGTATTTGGGCTCCAATAGTATCTTTCCTGCTCATGGTTTTTCAATCCGTGGCCGCACCACTGCCAGCCTTTGTAATAACTTTTGCCAATGCGGGAATATTCGGATGGATTAATGGCGCAATTTTATCATGGTCCAGTGCGATGGTGGGGGCAGTGGTATGTTTCGCCATTGCTCGAATTTATGGACGGTTAGTGGTAGAGAAGTTTACCTCCCGGTCAGCCTTAAAAGAGGTCGACAATTTCTTTGAGAGATATGGCAAATGGGCAGTATTGATAGCCCGGTTGTTGCCTTTTGTGTCTTTTGATATAGTCAGCTATGCGGCTGGTCTTACCGGTATGGGGTTCTGGGAATTCTTCTGGGCCACTGGTCTGGGCCAACTCCCAGCCACTATGGTTTATTCCTATGTGGGAGGTATGTTAACCGGCAGTGTAAGGATGATGGTATTTGGCCTGTTAATGCTATTCGCTTTTAGTGCAGTTATAATAGCCGGAAGGCAAATATGGCGGGACCATAAGCAGACAGTCTAAGCGCCGGGCGGTGAGGCATATCCAGTTTGCTCCAGTCTCCGGCAGTGGAAACACCAACGGCTTGCCTCACGGGTGATGGGGCACCGTGCCGATTCACGTCCGTGTTTCGTCTTAAAAGGCGACCGCAGGAAGCATCAGTGGTCCCCGGAGGGGGAACGGCACTCTCGCGACGTCCGTGTCGTTCGACCCCATCCCCCGCTCGGATTTCGCCGGGTGTTTCTTACTGCCTCCGCCAACGTCGCGGCACTGGATACACCTCACCGCCCTGGATCGGTTTTTATCCGAACTTCTAAAATATCTTCTAATTTTGCTTGCTTCGGCTGCGCCAGAAGTAGTAATAAATTACTCCCACCACAGCTGCCACCAAAACCAGGATATCTGCATATTTAAAGTACTGGCGTAATACCATCCAGTGAGTGCCCAGTTCGTAACCCAGGTAAGTTAGGAAAATACTCCATATTAATGACCCAGCGAAGGTATAGATAACGAATTTGGAAAGATTCATTTTGGCTGCTCCGGCTGGAAGAGAAATAAAAGTTCTTACCATAGGGAGCAGACGGCAGAAAAACACGGTGCTCTCACCATGCCGGTTGAACCATTCAGTAATTACATGTCTTTTTCTCTGGGAAATCCAGAATAATTTAGGTGAATCAATCGCATAATAACCCAGATAATAAGAAACGATTGACCCGAAGGTACCTCCTACAGTACCTGCCAGGGCAGCTTCCCAGAAGTCTATCCGTCCTTCGGAAGCCAGATAACCCCCAAAAGGCAAAATAATTTCGCTGGGCAGAGGAATATTGCAGCTTTCTATCGCCATGCAGATACCGACTCCCCAGTAACCAAGACCGGCAATTAATTCGGTAACTATACTAATAACATAAAGTATTATTGCTTCCATTTAGTGGATCTCCCCTATTTCTGCAGCAATAAGGCTACATACTTTTACATTATATCGGCAAACTGATTTCCGGTAAACCTATTACCAACTAAATAATATCAGTATTGTGTTATAGACATTTATTATTGATAATAGAATATAGGAAGCAGTAATTGGTTATCTAGTTAGCTATACATATTTTATGACAAGTTTTACATAATCATTTGCAGATAATATAGTAAGCAAAGGGGCAAGGAAAATGCCGGAATTAAGAAGAGATATGGTAAGGGACAAATGGGTAGTTATAGCAACTGACAGAGCTCTTAAACCAAATGATTTTCCGATTAACAAACAGGGGATGCAAAATGCGGAATTCAATGGATTTTGTCCTTTTTGTGAAGGGAATGAATCTTTTACTCCCGATGAAATAGCTGCGTGCCGGCAAAATGGATCACAGGCCAATCTCCCTGGTTGGCAGGTCAGGACCATTCCTAACAAATTCTCAGCTTTTCAATTGGAAGGGGTCTTGGAAAAGGAACATGCTGGTATCTACAGTTCTTACAACGGGCTGGGTAAACATGAGGTAGTTGTTGAAACTCCGGAACACGGGATTGATTTGCACCAGTACTCACCGGAAAGAATCGAAATGATTATTAATATGTTAAAAAGCAGGTATAATGAACTATCTAAAGATGAGAGAATCAAATATATTCACATGTACAAGAATAGCGGGCTTTTTGCCGGGGCATCGCTGGGTCATAGTCATAGCCAAATTGTGGGATTGCCTCTGGTACCAGATGAGAATGGGGGAATTGCGAGGCATTTTGACCAAACCGGGCACTGTTTATTATGTGACATCATCGAACAGGAACTTAAGGATCAGCAAAGGGTAATATATGAAACTGATAATTATTTATTAATCTGTCCTTATGCCTCACGATTTTCATATGAGACCTGGATTGTGCCTAAAAAACATACTACTTATTTCGGAGAGATTAATGATAAACAAATCAGCGAACTGGCTGTAATTCTAAAGCAATTTATCAGTGCCATGCTGGCATGTTTGCATGATCCATCATATAATATGGTTATTGTCTCGGCTCCGGTAAATGTTAATAACCCAACTGGAGCATATCACTGGTATATCGAGATAAGTCCCCG
>JBDKUD010000176.1:0-13741 GCA_039679805.1 Syntrophomonas sp.
TTTCCTTACTATTGCAGCAATACCCTGGGGGGTTTCAGTCTGACAGATACGTTTCATCAATTGACTACTTACGCTATACCATTCCAGATGATTATACTCAGATATTAGCTCCTGATATTCACCCTGACGACTGTCATCCATAAAAATTGAGGTAACTAATTCGGGTCGTTTCAGAACCTCAAGTGTCGAATTCCTGCCTTCCACAAAAAACAGGCTTTCCCGATCACGAGTTTTTTTATCTGCCAGTTTAACCGCTAGTTTTATATTTTTATTATCTGCTGAAGAAATATGTTTCATAGTCAAAACTTCATAATCCCTCAATCCGCAATTAATGAAAAACGCGGATCTATTTAAAATAAAATCCGCGTAAGTCTTTTATAGTTCACCCTGCAGGGGCTGCTGATGCTCCCTGAGGCGGCTATTAAGGACACGCATAAAACGCGTCCTTTTCAATTTAATTACCTAAACAGTCTTTTTGGCCAGTTCAGCCAGTTGAGTAAAGCCCTGGGGATCAGTGATAGCCAATTCTGCCAACATTTTACGATTGATATCAACTCCGGCTACCTTTAGTCCATGTACCATTCTGCTATAGGTTGTGCCATTATCACGTGCAGCAGCATTAATACGTGCTATCCATAACTTACGAAAATCTCTCTTCTTAAGTTTTCTGTGCGCATATGCATATTGGCCGGATTTCATTACCTGCTGGTTGGCTACACGATACAGCTTGGATTTACTACCCCGATAACCTTTGGCCAATTTCAATATCTTTTTATGTCTTGCGTGTGAAGTAACTCCACGTTTAACTCTTGGCATAAGTTGTTCCTCCCTCTATCTATCAATTAAGGAATTAATTTAGAAATTCTCTTAGTTTCAACTTCGCTTACCAACCCGGCTTTGCGTAGGTTTCTCTTTCTTTTAGGACTCTTACCGCCCAGAAGATGACTGGCATAGGCTTTAGCCCTTTTTATTCTTCCACTACCAGTTCTTTTAAATCTCTTGGCGGCAGCCCGATTGGTCTTCATTTTAGGCATTTAATACTTCCTCCTTTAATCATTCTCTACTTTGGGTACTAATATCATAACCATATTCTTTCCCTCAACTTTAGGAGGTTTCTCCATGGTACAAATATCTACCAGCTGTTCAGCCAATTTAAGGGATAATTTCTCACCAATTTCCGGGTGGGTTATTTGTCTTCCTCTAAACATGATGGTAAATTTAACTTTATCTCCACCCTCGAGAAATTTGCGAGCATTCTTGGCCTTAGTCTGGAAATCATGATCTTCTATATTAGGCCGCATCTTAACTTCTTTCACGGAAATAATCTTTTGTTTCTTACGAGCCTCTTTTTCCCGTTTGCTCTGTTCAAACTTAAATTTACCATAGTCCATTAATCGGCATACCGGCGGCTTGGCTGAAGGAGCAATCTCAACCAGGTCGAAACCCCTCTCCAGGGATAAATCCAGTGCCTCTTTGATAGGAACTATACCCAACTGTTCACCGGTCTCACTTATAAACCGGACTTCCTTAACCCGGATTTCTTCGTTGACTCTCCATTCCTTGCTGATAAGAAGTTCACCTCCTGAAAATATAAAAAAGCGGGTCGCAAAAACCCGCTTCTTAATTCCCATACATTCAAACTGTCAATCTGACGAATAACCGTCAAAGATTAATATTTGAACTGTAACCTTACGAACAATTGTTGTAAGGTGAGAAGCATGGCTCCTGCTTAAACAACCACGTGTATGAGTATAACATAATTATCCTGCCAGTGCAAGAGCTTCCCTATATTCAACGCGGATTTCGCGGACCCTTCGGGAAAGGATTTCCGCGGAATTAATATTCAACGCAGAAGGACACAGATTTTTTTTATATGTTGTGGAGTAATACTAATTTTCAAACATGATTGTGTCCTCAGGCATGTGTAATTATTAAGAACTGACTCTGCCAACCTTAATTATTTCCTCTTTATCCGCGTGCGGCCAAAGCCGCCCACCCTAACGGGTACCACTGATACTCCCTATCGGTCGCCATTAAGGACGCGCGTTGAATTAAACTTATTTCGCCTTGTCGGCAATTTCTTTTTTAATCATGGCAGTAAACTCTTCTACCGGCATAGCTCCCAGATCTCCGTTTTTGCGGTGACGAACTGCTACCGCACCGGATTCAACCTCTTTGTTCCCTATAACTAATAAATAAGGTATCTTCTGCAGTTGTCCCTCTCTTATCTTGTAGCCAATTTTTTCACTGCGCATATCTATTTCAACCCGGATACCGGCTTCGTCAAGTTCATCGACCATTTTTTGTGCATATTCATGCTGATTTTCAGTAATAGGCAGAATTTTAACCTGAACTGGTGCCAGCCAGGTAGGAAATGCCCCGCCGAAATGTTCGGTAAGTATACCTATAAACCTTTCGACACTACCATAAATAACCCGATGAATCATAACCGGCTGGTGCTTCTCACCATCTTCTCCGATATAGGTTAAACCAAATCTATCAGGCATTTGGAAGTCCAACTGAATTGTTCCGCATTGCCAGGTTCTATCCAGTGAATCCTGGAGATGAAAATCGATTTTAGGTCCGTAAAACGCTCCATCACCCTCATTTACTTTATATGATATCCCCTTTTCATCGAGGGCTTTAATCAAAGCATTGGTAGCCATTTCCCAAATTTCTTCGGAACCCATTGAATCTTCCGGCTTGGTTGAAAGTTCAACATAATAAGGGAAACCAAACATACTATAGAAATTATCGATTAGATCGATTACACCTTTTATTTCATCATTTATTTGCTCCGGCAGCATAAAGATATGGGCATCGTCTTGAGTAAATGCCCTTACCCGCATTAGGCCATGTAAAACTCCAGACATTTCATGCCGGTGCACCAAGCCTAACTCGCCCAATCTTAAAGGTAATTCCTTATAGCTGTGCAAATTTTGCTTGTACACCAGAATGCCACCAGGGCAGTTCATGGGTTTGATATTATAATCCTGATCATCTATCTTGGTGTAATACATGTTGTCCTTATAATGATCCCAATGTCCCGACCTTTCCCATAACTGTGTATTCAGTATCATGGGAGTCCGGATTTCCTGGTAACCGGCTTTATGGTGTGCCTGTCTCCAGAAGTTCTCCAATTCATTCCTGAGCACCATGCCTTTAGGTAGGAAAAACGGGAATCCCGGACCTTCATCGAGTACTACAAACAATCCTAATTCTTTACCTAACTTACGATGATCCCGTTTCTTGGCTTCCTCCATTTTTTGCAGGTATTCATCCAACATAGCTTTCTGGGGAAATGAGGTAGCATAAATTCTCTGCAGCATCTCATTTTTCTCATCACCACGCCAGTAAGCACCTGCCAGGCTCATGATCTTAATGGCCTTAAGTCTTCCGGTGGAAGGTACATGAGGACCTACACACAGGTCCACAAATTCTCCCTGTTCATATAAACTAATGGCCGCATCATCTGGTAAATCTTCAATTAGTCTAACCTTATAATCTTCTCCGGCAGCAGTAAAAAGCTTGAGGGCATCCTCCCTACTAATCTCTTTTTTAATAATAGGATAATTACTTTTAATTATTCGGTTCATTTCTTCTTCAATAAGAAGAAAATCCTCGGGGGTAAAAGTATGATCATTAGCGAAGTCATAGTAGAAACCTTTATCAATAGCCGGGCCTATAGCCAACTTAGCCTCAGGCCACAACCTTTTGACTGCTTGAGCCATAACATGAGATGATGAATGGCGGTACACAGTGCGGGCCCTATCATCATCGAAGTTAAGGATTTCCAGTTCGCCATCCTGTTCAACTTCGGTGGAAAGCCCAGTAATCTCACCATTAAAAACAGCCGCCACCGCATTTTTCGCCAGTTTGGGGCTGATATCCTCACATATCTGCAACAGGGCAGTCCCTTTTGCATATTGCCGTTGACTCCCGTCCTTCAGTTTTATGGATATCATAGAAACAACCTCCTAAAAATATTTACATTCTTATCCGGGGAAAACTACCAGAATTAGCACTTGCACCAGTCCTATAATTAATCCCAATACTCCTCCCATTATCTCAATAAATCTGAGTTCAGTGGAGGAAACTCCCGTGATCATGGCCTCCAGCTCATCCAGATTAAAGTCGTTAATTTTATCTTCCACTATAGTCTTAATTTGTATCTCCCGGGTAATATAGTTCCTTTGAATATTAATAAATTCTGAGATCAAACCCGGGGCTTCCTGTCGTAAAATCTTATCAATGCTGTCACCTATAAGTGCGGTAACTTTGGCGGGCAGAATCCGGGGCAGCATGCTGCTCAGTCTATCTTTTACCAGTCCGGTAATAGATGTGACCAGCTTGTCCTGTATCCGGGGAGTATTAACCTCATCAAAAACATCATCCAGGGATAACAATTGGTTTTCTACCAGTTCTCCAACATTCCTGGCTATATCTGCCCGTCTTTTGGGCAACACCCCATATAGCTTAAAAAGCCCTAAATTAACGGGCTTTTTGGGCCAAAATAACATTTTTATAGCAACAACGTTGGTAAAATATCCAATAAAAGCACTAATAAGCGGTATAATTAATAATTTATATTGCAGCATACCCTCACCTTAGCTAATATTTCTTAAAAAGGATATCAGATTTTATTTGTTATAGCAATATAAATGGCCATAGCTACATGATTGGGAAAAAATAATTTAAGGTGAGATGGATTTTCTAGTGAGGTTCACAGGTTTCCCGGTTATGCAGTAAGCAACGTTCACAACCCCGACACACCTGGATTCTATCTTTAAAAACATTCTTGATCATTTCCACCGGACTACTATCAGCTAACTGATTGTTATCATGTATTATTATCCTTCGAGGTGCAATTGTAATCAGAATACTAATTAGGATGTCGTCCAGATTAATGTCATCCAATAATATATCGTCAAGATATGAAGAAAGAAAATCTTCCTCGATCTTGCTCCCCTTACCATCCCATAAACAAAAACCTTCATTTTCCATTAGTAAGTTAACTTCATTAGTCTTGGCAGGTTGCGAATCCACAAAATAACGCAGTAGTTTAATAAACTCATTATACTCTTTTTCATTTCTCAATTCTTCATAAGCAAGATCTATAGCAAACCTGATTTCCTTTAAATAATCAGGCAGGCAGAAATTAATAAAACCTTCTACCACCAGTAAATCATTGTCATAAATATATTCCAGAACTCGATGGGCAATTTTATTTTTCCTGCCAAAATTCATTAACATATTTAAACTTTCATTACTATTGCACTTTTTTAGAAATGCGATGGTTTTTTCAAAAATATAATTTTTATCTTGATGAGATACACGTCTAAATTTGCGAAAGATTTCCTTCCATATAATTGTTTCTTCCCACTGACAAATTATATGATCAGCCAAAATTTCAGAGATCTGATGTTTAAATATATAAATAACGTCTTCATCTCTAAATATTCCGTTGGAATTATCGCCCTTTAAGCTAATATAAATTTCTTCTATATTACACTGGTTATTAACTTGTGAATCAATATTCAACATATAACCACGTTCTTTTATCCAGGCAAATCTCTGCTCCAGGTTTTCATGAAAAATATCCATTTTAATGGCCGTAGAAACCACAAACTGGTAATACATAATAAATCGGCCCTCCACATAAAGCTTAGTATATATATATGTTAGGCCGTTTTTCATTATTCAATTCATTAATGACAAGAAAAAACATCAGTAATGAGCAAAAAGTTCATATTAGTGAAAGGCAATCCAAATCATCTCCGGTATCCCCATCACTAATTATGTGCAGATGTTTGTTCCCGACAGCATCAACATCAATATAAGCGTCACAAATATTTCCCTGTTCCACTGTCTCAAATAACTCCTTCAGGTCCATCTTGCGGCCATCATCTAAAATTACTTTTATGATCTCTCCATGGTTATTACGCTGGATTTCTATTATCTTAAGCAAGCCCGTTCCCCTCCAGTTTTTAATTATAGTATAGACTGAACGGGATAAATAAATGTGGAGTATACAAATGGGGGCATAAGCCCCTTACATTAGTCTCCGCTCGGATTATCGATAAGTGTGCCATTTCACGGATTGGCGGTGATTGTTATTCGATTATAACTGTTTGATTTTCCTTATCCCAGTTTACTTTGTACCCCAGTGCTTCACACAATTGGCGAACTGGAGCATACGCTTGACCATCAATTAATTTTCCAAGCATAATAACAGCCCCTGTAGCGATCCGTACTATACTTTTATCCCCCGGTGGTATCTTAACAGTAACTGGAGGTATTAGAACTGTATTAAGTCCGCTATTCCATTCAACCTGATGTCCTAAACTTTCAACCAGTGCCCGCACTGGAACATACGTAGTATTATTAATTATCACTCCCTGAAATACCCTATTATCTACATGGATGGAAACTGTCGGTGTATTCTGTTGCTTAACTCCCGCAGCTAAATCCTTAAATAACCTATCCCAAGGGAAACCGGGGCCAGGGTCGTTCTTACGATTAATACTGTCTAATCGATAGTGCCCTACGATATGCTCGCGATCGGCTGTAATTCCCCATTTGACAATTAGTTCCTTATGCAGCCCCAACGTTGCCAGATACTGCAGTTCTGTGAGAGTTTCACCTTCCAGGGCTTCATGTTCAATCCCTAGCGTGTAAAAGTTGGGGTTGGTTCCATCATACAATGACCAGTTCGGTTTATTTACAATGCCTGCGTGATAAGCAGTATCCGTATCTTTGACGAGCTGATAAACCTGGCCGGTCTTGGTAACCAGATAATGAGCGCTGGCTTTGGCAGCGGAATTACGCAGCCATGATAATGTCCCCGGCATTAGCCCGGCTGTAATATGATTTACAATAGCTATAATTTTCCGGCCTTTACGGCCAACTTTAAAATTAGGTGATGGTGCCCATTGTATGTGCATGCTAATCCTCCTCGCATTAAACTCTACCTTTCTCCAACCTGCCTGCAAGATAGTCATTCACCTGTACCATATTATGGTTTTTAAGCGAAATTTGTACGTCCTATTGCCGCCAATTTTGAAAATACTTTTAATTTATTCAATTTGTAAACAATAATTGATAGTAAATTGTTGTTTACTATTATTAATTTATCATATATACTACTTCAGTAACTTATTTAATCGTTCCTATGGAGGTGTTAAAATGAGCAACTTGGAGAACGTTACCGAAGACTTGTTAGCATTGTTAGGGTACATACGTGATACATTCTTTCGTCCTGCTGAGCAGATTACCCGTTCTCGCATAAGTCACGCACAATTTCATGCCATATCAATTCTGGCTCATAAAGGTTCACTATCCATGTCAGAGTTGGCAAATGAGATGAAAATATCAAAACAGCAGCTAACTCCCCTGATTGGCAAACTGATTGACAGTAATATGGTGGTCAGGAAGCCAGAGGAAATGGATCGTCGTATTTTGCGTATAGAAATTACCGAACCAGGCAGAGATACGTTAGAGGAGGTTAAGGCAGAAGTCAAGCAGGCCATCAAAGAGAAGCTGAGTATACTTTCAAATTCGGATTTAAAGGATTTGGACCATTTGCTGACCCAGACCAGGGAACTTCTTCAAAGTATCAAGTAGCTCCAAATTAATAATTACATCAAAGGTGGTTAAGGGTATGGATAAATTAAAAAAAGTACTTAAAATACTGGGTGCCCTCATTCTTGTAAGTGGGATTATAGCAATCTCCTACTATATTTATGAAGGCATTAACTTCTTTTCTACTGAAGACGCACAGGTAACGGCTGATATGGTTACCCTAACGCCCGAAATTACAGGCAAATTAATTGAATGGAACGTCTCCGAGGGAGACTTAATAAAGACTGGACAGATAATTGGGAAGCAAGATCTAAGTACTATGATTACCAGTACGGCAGTAAACCCCCAGACTTTAAGCAATTCAGCTGATGCCATGATAGCAAAAGCGGACATCAAATCTCCAATTGGTGGTAAAGTAGTGCAATCCAGCGTCATTAAAGGCCAGGTTATTTCACCAGGCATGGAAATTGCCACTATAGCTGATACGTCACATATGTATATCAAAGCTAATATTGAAGAAACAAATATTCTTAATATCAAACCCGGTCAGGCTGTTGATATTAAAATAGATGCCTACCCTCATAAGACTTTTAAAGGTAATGTGGAAAGCATTGGTCAAGCTACCAAGTCAGCTTTCAGCCAAATGCCATCTCTAAATACCAGCGGAACCTATTCGAAGGTTACCCAGTTGATTCCGGTTCGTATATCTATAAACAATGCCGAAAATTCAACTCTCATGCTGGGAATGAATGCGACAGTTAAAATTCATATCAAATAATTATGAAAGGAGGGTTCCCAATGCAAAAACGAGTTCAACCGTCTTTATTAATTCTGTTACTTATATTGTTAGTGTTCACGTTGTCCGGGTGCATTGGCCAGAAAACAAGTCAGAATATTAATGTAAACACAGCCATAGCTGCTAATAAGGGACTGGATACGAAATTGGAACTTAGTGGTGTTCTGGTGCCAACTCAAACAGTGGATATATCCAGCAAAATTTCTGGCCAAATAACTGCACTGGGTTTTCAGGTCGGCAATAATGTTAAAGCGGGAGACATTATAATGCAATTGGATACTGAGTCATTAAACGGTCAGCTTATGCAGGCCGAAGCTAATTTGCAAGCAGCCCAGGCATCTGCACAATCAGTTGATAATCAGGCTTCTTTAGTAAAAATAAATCTGGATGCCGCACAAAAAAACTATAACCGTACCAAGGCACTTTTTGCATCAGGTGCAGTATCTCAAAGCCAGCTGGATGAAGACCAGGACAAACTGGAAACTGCCCAAAAACAGTATGAAAATGCTTCCGGTCCTGCTCGTAATCAGGCTCAAGCTGCAGTTAATGTAGCCCAAGCCAATGTCAGAAATCTAGAAATACAATTAAAAAACGCCACCATTAAAAGTCCTATTGATGGGATAATAACGAACCAGAGCGTTAATATCGGTCAAAATGTTTCCCCAGGTACGGCGGTAATCTCCATCGTAAATACGTCTACTCTGAAAATGAAGAGTACTGTCTCACAAGATGTATTGCCGCTTTTATCAGTGGGCCAAAAAATGGATATTACCATAAGCAGTTACCCGAATAAGAAATTTCAGGGGAATATATCTTGCATCGGACCTATTGCGGTAAGCACCGGTGAAGTATTTCCTGTGGAAATTACCATTAAAAATAGCAATAGCCTGATGGCAGGGTTATCAGCACATGCTTCAGGTATTATCAAAACTAAAGGAATCGTTATCCCCTCGGCATCAGTCATACATAACAACGGAGCAAGTTATGTATATGTAATTAAAAATAATATCGCCTTTAAACGCTCTATTAGAGTTGGATTAAATAATGAAGAGAAAACGGTAATTTTAAAAGGACTTCATTCGGGTGACAGAGTGGCGGTTTCCAATCTCAGCGCTCTGAGCAATAAAATAGCAGTAAATGTTTATAAATAATATAACTAAACTAGAGTGGAGATATTGATTCATGCTTAGATTATTTCGAGATCTGAAACCTTATACAATGAGCTTGTTCTGGGTTGTGGCGTTACTTTTTGCCCAATCTCTGGCCGAACTTTATCTGCCCACCCTGATGTCGGATGTAGTTAACAATGGCATGTTAAAAGGTGATACCGGCTACATTTGGATGTATGGCAGCTATATGCTGCTAGTAGCCCTGGGCAGCAGTATTTGTTCGGTTGGTGCCAGTTATCTGTCTTCCATTATCGGGATGGGATTTGGCAGGGACACCCGTAATAAGGTTTTTGCCCGCGTTGAAAGTTACTCACTTAATGAGTTTGATAAAATCGGAACTGCCTCCCTTATTACCCGTACCACCAACGATATCACCCAGGTGCAGACCCTTTTGGTCATTGGTTTGCGCTTCATGGTATATGCTCCCATTATGTGTATCGGCGGTATTATTATGGCAGTTTCCAAGGACCAAGGACTGACTCTGATTCTGGCGGTAGTTCTTCCCATTATGTTGGGTTTCATCGCGATCATTGCCAGCTTGATTGTGCCCCTGTTTAAAGCAATGCAGGCCAAGTTGGACAAGGTGAATTTAGTTTTACGTGAGAATTTAACCGGTATCAGAGTTATTCGAGCCTTCAACCGTCTCAACAGTGAAAACAAACGGTTCAGGGAGGCAAACCGCGATCTTACTGATACTTCTATCAAGGTAAATAAAATAATGGCAGCTATGCAACCGTTCATGATAGTTATAATGAACTTCACTTCTATCGCTATTATCTGGTTTGGCGGACTGCGCATCAGTCAGAATAATATGCAGTTAGGCGATATGATGGCTTTTCTTCAGTATGCCATGCAGATAATGTTTTCCATTATCATGGTAACCATTATGTATGTTATGGTTCCCCGGGCTCAGGCATCTGCAGTGCGAATTAACGAGGTTCTGGATATGGAACCTGAGATTGCTGACCCGGTGCCGCCTACCGAATCGCATAACCAGAAAGGTTATGTAGAATTTCGCGATGTCACTTTTAGCTATCCGGGTGCTGAAGAGCCTGCTATAAGCAACATATCTTTCGCTGCTTTTCCTGGAGAGATGACAGCCATTATAGGTGGAACCGGTTCAGGTAAATCTACTCTGATCAGTCTTATTCCGCGGTTCTATGACGTTGATAGCGGAAGTGTTTTGGTTGACGGTGTTGATGTACGGCAAATGACCCAGAAGCATCTGCGGGCGAAAATTGGGTTTGTACCACAGACGCCAGTTCTTTTTAGCGGAACCATTGCTGAGAACATCCGCTACGGCAAAGATAATGCCACCAATGAGGAAATATTTCATGCGGCAGATGTTGCTCAGGCCGGTGATTTTATTACAAATATGGATGATGGATTTGATTCGCAGATTTCTCAGGGCGGGACCAATTTATCCGGTGGTCAGAAACAGCGGCTTTCCATCGCCCGTGCTTTAGTAAGGAAACCAGGTATCTATATTCTGGACGATAGTTTTTCGGCTCTGGATTTCAAAACTGATGCCCGTCTTCGGGCAGCACTTAAGAAAGAAACTACTACCTCCACCGTAATTCTTGTCGCCCAACGGGTCAGCACCGTCATGGATGCAGACCGGATAATTGTATTAGACGAAGGTCGTGTGGCTGGAATTGGCAGCCACAAAGAACTTATGGACAGTTGTGAAATATACCGGGAGATTGTATACTCCCAATTGTCGGAAGAGGAGATAGCATGAGCGATCAGAATTCGCAGAAACCGAATACATCCCCGAGAGGCGGGTTTGGCCGCGGGCCGGGTATGGGGCATCCGGTAGAAAAAGCCAAGGACTTTCAAGGTACCATTAAAAGGCTGTTAGAATATCTAAGCCCGGAGAAGCTGAACCTTATTATGGTGTTTTTCCTGGCTATCGCCAGTACCCTTTTCTCCATTGTGGGTCCTAAAATCATGGGTAAGGCTACCACCAAGCTAGGTGAAGGCATCTTGGCCAAGTACGCCTATTTTACACAATTGAACCTGGCAATTGAAAAGAAAATGCCCATTGCCTACATCAATAGCTTGAGGGAACAATCTATCCCCACTTTTGACTTTGGATATATCGGCAAGATTCTGCTGTTACTAATAGTCCTTTATCTTATAAGTGCGGCATTTACCTATATCATGGGTTATATTATGTCCAGCGTCTCCCAAAACACTGTTTACCGGATGCGTAACGATGTTAAAGAAAAGTTGGACCACCTCCCCCTTAAATACTTCGATCAGAGAACCCATGGTGAGATACTGAGCCGGGTTACCAATGATATGGATAACATTGCCAATACCTTACAGCAGAGTCTGACTCAGTTGATCACCTCTTTAGTGACCGTGGTTGGCATCCTAATCATGATGATAACTATAAGCCCTATTATGACTCTTATCGCACTGATAACCCTACCTGCCAGCGGGCTCATAACAGCATTAATTGCCCGGAAATCTCAAAAGTTTTTTGCTGACCAGCAGAAATGTCTGGGGGAACTAAATGGTCATGTCGAAGAAATGTACTCAGGTCACAAGATTGTTAAAGTATACGGGCATGAGGAAGATTCAACCGCCAAGTTTGAGGAAATTAATAGCAGGCTTTATAAAGTCGGTTGGAAAGCGCAATTTATGTCTGGTATCATTTTCCCTGCCTTAAATTTTGTAAATAATATCGGATACGTAATGATATGTGTTATTGGTGGTCTTCTGGTAGCCAAGAAGAAAATTGAAATTGGTGATATCCAGGCATTCATTCAGTACATGCGGCAGTTTACCCAACCTATCATCCAGGTAGCCAATATAGCTAACATTTTACAGTCCACGGTTGCTTCCGCCGAACGGGTATTCGAGATACTGGATGAAGTTGAGCAAATTCCCGATAAGGAAAATGCCAAAATCATTGAGTTCCCAAGAGGCAACGTTAATTTCGAGCATGTTAAGTTCGGATATAAGGATGATGCTTTGCTAATGGAAGATCTTAGCATAGATGTGCAAGAAGGACAAACCATTGCTATTGTGGGACCTACCGGCGCGGGCAAAACCACTCTGGTTAACCTGATTATGCGTTTCTACGAGGTTCAAGGAGGCCGGATTACCATTGATGGCGTAGATATTAGGGACATGAATCGTGGTGATCTGCGCACCATGTTTGGTATGGTATTGCAGGACACCTGGCTCTTTAACGGAACCATAAGAGAAAATATTGCCTATGGTCGGGAGGGAGCCACCCAAGAGGAGATCATAAACGCATCTAAAGCCGCCCATGCGCATCATTTCATTAAAACTCTCCCCGATGGGTACAATACTGTACTAAATGAAGAGGCTTCTAATATATCCCAGGGGCAGAAGCAGCTTCTGACTATCGCCCGGGCTTTTCTGGCTGATCCGAAGATTCTCATCCTTGATGAAGCTACCAGCAATATTGACACCAGAACGGAAGTGTTAATCCAAAGGGCGATGTCCAACCTGATGAAGGGAAGAACCAGTTTTGTTATTGCCCACAGATTGTCAACCATTCGTGATGCAGACTTGATACTGGTAATGAACCATGGGTCTATAATCGAGCAAGGCAACCATAAAGAACTCCTGACCCAAACTGGCTTTTATGCTGAACTTTATAACAGCCAGTTCACAGTCGGCACAAACCGTGACCAGGTTGTATCTTAATTGTATTCTGATAATTAAAAATAATTATTTGCTATCTTTCATAAAAGGAAATAATATATTGGATAACAGGACGTAGCTAGAATCGTTGATATATGGATATTAGTATCCGGTCTAAAAATTAAGGGAGGTAGGAAAATATGGAGAATATTGAAGTTAAGTTTAAGAAACTAGTTCCCTGGGCTAAACTACCCGAATACGATACCCATGGAGCCGCAGGTTGTGATGTAAGCATTGCTATTCATGATGAGATGGTACTTTACCCTAATGAACCTTTAAGCCTGCCAACAGGATTTGCTATGATGATTCCGGAAGGTTATGAGGCCCAAATTAGGAGCCGTGCCGGTATGGCCGGTAAAGGAATAATAGTTGCTAATTCCCCCGGTACTGTTGATTGTGAACACATAGGTGAGCTTAAGATACTGCTCTTAAACATCACCAATAAACCGATACGTATTCTTCCCGGACAGAAAGTAGCCCAAATGGTATTTGCACCAGTGGTACGTGTAAA
>JBDKUD010000250.1:0-5838 GCA_039679805.1 Syntrophomonas sp.
CGTTCAGAATGACAGCTCAGAGTAACCTGATTGCTTTTTTTAATTATACAAAATCCTCAAATAATAACGATTGATTCCGGAGAGATTGAAAATATCGCTCCTTTACAGTCCTGTTAACAGGGAGGTACTAAAAGATGCTCTGCTTAAGCACAATGTAGTGGCTAGTGTGAAAAAGAAAGTCCAGGAACATATGTTCCGATAATGAAAATTATGTTATACTGGCATTAATCAAATTACCATTCCTACAGGTTTAATCCGCTGGGACTTAACATTAGCCCGGCAGACTTCTAATAAGAGAGTGATAAATATGCAAACTGGTACTGCCAACTTACCTCTGCATGGAGGGAAATGTCCGGCCTGGCTTTTTGTCCATATGAAAGCCCTCAGTGCAGCAATTATGGAAGTAATTATCGAGGATGCCGGAGTGGAAACTGTATTGGAACGACTTAGTAATCCCTATTGGTTTCAAGCTCTGGGGTGTGTGGTGGGTTTTGATTGGCATTCTTCAGGTGTAACTACCACTGTTTGTGGAGCACTTAAAGAAGGCTTGGCTCGACTGGGACCTGAAGCCGGACTCTTTATAACTGGTGGAAAAGGGAAAGTAGCCCGTAATACTCCTCAAGAAATTGAACGGCTGGCCGATAAGTATGCTTTGGCAATTAATCCCCAAGAAATGGTCTATGCCAGCAAAATGTCGGCCAAAGTGGATAGTGCTGCGGTACAGGATGGTTATCAAATCTATCACCATTGTTTCATTTTTACCAGTTCGGGAAAATGGGCAGTCATACAGCAGGGAATGAATGACGTTGTTCGTCAGGCCCGCCGCTATCACTGGTTAAGCTCCGAGATGGATGATTTTACTGTCGAGCCCCAGGCGGCCATTTGCTGTGACCAGCATGTTTCGACCTTGAACCTGGTATCAGAGGCAAATGCTATAGTACGCCAGACCAGTTGTGAACTTCTAAAAATATCACCTGAAAAAGTAGTGGGTGAAATAGAGAAAATCAAGAATTCCTACAATACCTTAAAGCTGCCTCGTGGCCATGCTATACCCCGAACCTCCTATCTAAACAAATCTTTACATGCTGCCTATGAGCAACATCCCAATGATTTTGAGCAGCTATTGCAAATCCAAGGCGTTGGCCCCAGTACTTTGCGGGCGTTATGCTTGGTGGCGGAAGTTGCCTTTGGAGTCAAGGCCAGCTATAGCGACCCCGTACGCTATGCTTTTGCCCACGGTGGCAAAGACGGTTTTCCTTTTCCGGTAAACGAAGCGGATATCGAAAACAGTTATTCCGTGCTTAACAAAGCTTTGCGCCGAGCCCGGGCTGGCCATAGTGAGCAACTCCAGGCCCTGAAGAATCTCTCCCGGTGGCACAGTGAAGCAGCCGCTGCCAGCCGGTGTACTCCGCAATATCAACCAGTAAAAAGCCAGCCTATACTACCTTCAGTTAATTTACTTTACCAGGGTAGAGTAGATCAAACGGAAACTATAGTACAGCCTTCACTATTTTTTCCTTCCAATCAAGAATAAGACATCGACACCATTATCTATTGTTCAATATTGTAGATGCTGTGGGAATTATCTCACGGCCTTTGTATTTTTTGAAAAATGGATTTTGCAGCCGCAAGTCTTAGGATGTTTAATCTATCCTACGGCGATGGGACTTGGATTTTTTTATTATATACGATCTTTAATCCAGTAAAGGCTAAATAAGATATTAGTCCTATGGACACTAATTACAGAGGATGTATAATGGTGTCAAAATATGACGTTTTGGCGGAATTTATAGATAATCGGCAATAAGATAAAAAAATATTGCCTAACGTTTAATTATACATATAAAATGAGGAGAAAACCCAATCTACAGCGATTGACTATTTATAAGTATTCAATAATATGACTTTTTATTTATAAACTCGAGGGCATTTTTACCATCAAAAGGCCCAGGACAGTCCCCTTAATACATTGAGTCTTATGTATTATTAATAATGTCTGACGAAGGGGGGGATAAATTGAGCTAGAAACATAAACTGTTGCATTTATATTCAGAACTAAAGTGTATGATATTTGAATTTTCAATGATCTTGCTAAATATGATGAAATATTAAACTAAAAATGCACATGAAAAGAGGTAGATTTAATGGGAATGACGTTGGATAAACTAGATTTTTTTAAAGAACTGAGCACAATTCTGGTTAATAAATTTCCGGGCGGAGCAGTATTTGCAACTTCCGATTGTGAAAAAATTACCTGGAAGGTTGCATCCAACGTTTTTGATGTTCAGGGATTTGGTGTAGGGGTGAAACTTCGAGTAGGGGGAGCTCCCTATGAAGCTATTCGAACCAGGCAAGAGACAGTAGAAAAGCTAGCTCGTAATATCTATGGTATGCGCCTTATTATGAATGCCATTCCTGTATTTGATGGTGATCAGGTAGTTGGAAGTGCTATCCTAATTCTTCCCAGATTACATCCTATAGCACAATCCTTTGGAGACTTTGCTCCCATGATTTCTAATATGTTTACGGAAGGATCGTTCATGTATATGACCGATCTGGAGAAAATTGCTTACCGGCAGCCTTCTGCAAAATTTGATATACCGCACCTGACACTGGATGACCCGGTGAAGGAAGGATGGGTGGCGGACCGAGCCATAAAGACCAAACAACTGTCAATTGAAGAGGTAGATGCCAGCGTTCATGGGGTACCAGTTTTGATAATGAGCAACCCCTGTTTTGATGAGGATGATAACAGCAAAGTGGTGGCTACATTCAATATAGCCTTACCCAAACAAACGGCGATGGACCTGCGTATTATATCGACCAATGTTACCAAGAGTTTGGAAGAAGTGTCAGCTGTAATAGAAGAATTAGCAGCCTCTGCTGCCGAAATAAATGTTAATGAACAGGAACTCAACCAGAACATCCAAGAAGTTAGCCGACTGGCTGACAATATTAGTGAGGTGCTGGCCTTTATAAAACAAATAGCGGATGAAACCAAGATGCTAGGCCTTAATGCTGCAATAGAAGCAGCCCGGGCAGGAGATGCCGGGCGCGGATTCGGAGTGGTAGCTGACGAGATTAGAAAGTTGTCTGATGAATCAAAACAGACTGTTGTTAGCATTAAAGAACTAATCTCTACTATAAAAAACAATGCGGCAGAAACTGCCAAGAAAAGTGAACTCAGTTTACATGCCAGTCAAGAACAGGCAGCAGCTACCGAGGAAATCACTGCTAGTGTTGAAGAAATAACTAGTATGGCAGAATCTCTCGATAAAATAGCTAAAGAAATGTAGGTTGCCTTATTATAATGTACAGGTAGGCAGCAACGGGGACATTGCTTTGCGAAAAGTATGTCCCCATAACTATTGTTTCTTTACTTATAATTCTTTAAGAAAGTCTCCAAACGGTCCAGAGCTTCTTTTATATTGTTTAACGAATTGGCATAGGAGAATCGAATATAACCTTCGCAGTTAGCTCCAAAATCGATGCCGGGTGTAACAGCTACTTTGGCCTGTTCCAGAATTTCAAAGGCAAAGCGGTAGGAGTCAGAGGTATACTCCTTCACATTGGCCAGGGCATAGAAGGCTCCAACGGGATCGTGTCGAGTGGCAATACCCATTTGTTTTAGCCGTCCTAGTAAATACAGGCGCCGCTCATTGTAGATGCCCAGCATTTCTTTAACTTCCTTGTCACAGTCGCGCAAGGCAGCTATTCCTCCCTCCTGAGCAAAGGAAGACGCACAAATAAAGAAGTTTTGCTGCATTATCTGCATGGCCCTAATATACTCCAGAGGAGCAATAACATACCCCAGACGCCAACCGGTCATGGCATACAGCTTGGAGAAGCCATTGATTACAAAAGCCCGGTCGGTAAACTCTAAAATACTATGATCTTCACCTTCATAAATCAATCCATTATATATTTCATCTGCTATAATCATCTGATCTAAATCAGCCAGGGCTTTAAGATCAGCAGCACTGAATACTCCACCGGTAGGATTGCTGGGGGAGTTTACCATGATGGCTCGGGTAAGTGGGCTCAGGTAATTTTTTATGTCCTCCGGGCGGTATTTAAACCCATCTTCTTCGCTAACCGGAACAAATACTGGCTGTCCGTCTACATAGCGAATAAAATTGGGATAACAGGCATAATAGGGGTCGGGCAGGATAACCTCTTCGCCTTTTTCCAGGAGTGCTGAGAAAACCAAAAGCATGCCTGGAGATGTACCCGATGTTATAATAACTTGCTCGGGAGAAATTTTCACCTTATATTTTTTCCAGTAATAGCGGGCTATTTCTTCCCTTAAGGTAATTTTACCGAGACTATGTGTGTAGTGAGTATCATCCTGTTGGAGAGCGCGCACGGCTGCTTGTTTTACCGGTTCTGGGGTGGCAAAGTCGGGTTCTCCTACCTCCAAATGGATAATATTTTTGCCCTGGGCCATCATAGTCTGTGCTTTTTCCAGTACTTCCATAACAATAAAGGGCGATAATTGTTCGGTTCGGGAAGATGATAAAAACTTGTTCATAAATTACTCCTCGATTTTTGGTTTTCTTTTAATTCTATATAAGGGCAATGGTAAAGTCTACCCAGTTTGATCTTGCCTGACATGTCCAAATGTTAATATTATATTGTTTAGTAGTTGTGATATTATTAAATTGGCTATAATAAAAATGTCGAACTTTGTTCCCCCGGCATCATAATAATATGACATAAGGGAGAAAGAAAATATGATTTCAGGTAATGACAACAAAATGCAGAATCTTGATTTAACAAAGATATGGGAACGTTTCATTGTTAACGGAAAAGAGGATTCGGACTTAGTAAGACCTGAAATACTTAAGTCATGGCAAAGATGTTATAAAGCCAAGGTTGATCCTTATGATGGGACTAGCCACCTGATACTGAAACAGCACGAGCTAGATCAGTTACGGGATGAACAAGCTGGTCTTATAGAAATTGCCTGGCATTTTATGGTTAAGCTTTATGAGTTTGTAGCCGGTTCGGGATTTATAGTTTTGTTGTCAGATGAACGTGGTTTCATTATGAACAGTATTGGAGATTATGATATTCTGGATAATGCCGCCAAGGTAAAATTAATGATCGGCGCCGGATGGATGGAAGAGGAAGCAGGTACCAACGGTATAGGAACGGCATTGAAACTTATGAAGCCAATTCAGGTATCAGGCCAGGAACATTACTGTAAAAAGCTGCACTCCTGGACGTGCTCAGCTTCTCCCATTTTTAATGATGATGGCCAGATTATTGGTGCTTTGCAAATGTCGGGGCCTTCCAGTGCAGTTCACCTGCATACTTTGGGTATGGTTGTAGCTGCGGTAGAAGCAATCAAGGACCAAATCAGGGTAAGAAAGAAAAACCAGGAATTAACAGTGCTTAACAGCAGTTTGCAGAATATTTTTGAGACCATGTCTGATGGGGCGGTTATATTAAACCGACAAGGGATCATTAACCAGGTTAACCCGGTTGCGGAACAGATACTGGGCTTTAACTTAAAAGGCAGGTCTATAGACTATTTGTTTGGCAACGCCCAAAAAACCTACGATGTTCTGGAAAAAGGTCAATCTTATACAGATGTTGAGTTTAGGATGGATACGGGAATGAGAAATTTCCATTGCCTGGTAACCGGGAAACCGATCAAGGACGAAAAAGGGGAGGTTACCGGGGCGGTTATATTTTTCAATTCTATAAATAAGGTAAAGAAACTTATAAATCGTTTTAGCGGTGCTCAAGCTTCCTTTCATTTTGATGATATTATCGGTAACAGCCAAAAGTTGCGGGAAGCAATACAAGTGGCAGAACAAGCCGCTTCTAATG
>JBDKUD010000357.1:0-11753 GCA_039679805.1 Syntrophomonas sp.
AAGATTACTATTGATTCTGCAACATTAATGAATAAAGGTTTGGAAGTAATTGAGGCTCATCATTTATTCTCCGTAGAATATGAAAATATTGAAGTATTAGTTCAGAAAGAAAGTGTTATCCACTCCATGGTGGAATTAGTTGATGGTTCTTTTTTAGGACATTTGGGTGTTGCTGATATGCGAATTCCCATTCAATATGCCTTGACCTATCCGCAACGGTTTGAATCACCGGCCAATCACCTTGACTTTACTCAACTGGGGAGTATTCATTTTCAGAAGCCTGATACGGTTAGGTTCCCGGCCTTACGGCTGGCATATGAGGCGGGCAGGATGGGAGGCACCATGCCGGCAGTTATGAATGCTGCCAATGAAGTAGCAGTGGGCGGTTTTCTTGATCAAAAGATAGGGTTTGTGCAAATTGTGAATGTGGTGAAACAGGTCATGGAAAAACATAATGTTGTTCAACGGCCCGATCTAGAGACTATCCTGGATGCTGACCGGTGGGCTAGAGAAGTTTGTGGGGACATTATCGAAAAGGGGGCCAAATAATGAACTCTATTATTACGACTATAATAATTATAGCTGTTTTAATTTTAGCTCATGAATGGGGACACTTTATTACAGCACGTCGAATCGGAATTCCCGTGTACGAGTTTAGTCTCGGTTTCGGATATCGACTCTTGTCAATAAAGAGAAATGGAGTAGAGTACTCGTTAAGATTATTCCCCCTAGGGGGATTTGTGCGTATGGCTGGAGAACAGCCGGACGATTTAGACAATCCGGAAGGATTTAATAATCGTACTCCTTTAGAAAAGATAAGAGTAGCATTTGCCGGTCCATTTATGAATTTTGTTATGGCAGTACTGATTTTTATTTATAGTTATGCATTTATTGGAATACCTCAGCCCATGAAAGCGGTTGTAATTGGCGGAGTTATTACAGGTCAGCCTGCTGCTAAGGCCGGGTTGATAGAGAACGATAAAATCTTGGAGGTAAATGGAGAAAAGGTAGCCACCTGGACAGAATTTACTTCTATTATCAAAAAATCGGAAAATGCTCCTCTTACTATGAAGTTGGTAAGAAATAACCATATTAAATATGTAACCGTAACCCCTGCTAATATGGATAAGACGGGGGCAAAAATAGGAGCTTACAGTCAGGTAAGATACGAGAAACAGGGAATATTGACATCAATTAAGTTAGGTTTCATCAAAACCTATCAGTTTACAGGTCAGCTCATAGGTGGTCTGGGAATGTTATTTACTGGTGAAGCATCGGCAGCCGACCTAGCCGGTCCGGTAGGTATAACTAAAATGGTAGGAGAGGCGGCCCAGGGAGGAACTTTATATCTACTCGCTTTTACAGCATTTTTGAGTATAAACCTGGGTATTTTGAATCTCTTGCCGATTCCGGCTCTGGATGGCAGCAGAATGGTGTTTGCAGCTATTGAAGCCATTCGCCGCAAGCCTCTGGCACCGGAAAAAGAAGGTTTTATTCACTGGCTGGGTTTTATGTTTTTAATGCTGCTGATAGTTATTGTCACCTATAACGATATAATTCGACTGATTAAGGGATGAGTAAAGTGCGCAGGAATTCACGAACCATAAAAGTGGGAAATGTTCCAGTGGGGGGGGACAACCCGGTGGTTGTCCAATCCATGACCAATACAGATACCAGGGATATTGATAAAACTGTTGCCCAGATTTTACAGATGGAAGAAGCCGGATGTGAGATTATTAGGGTGGCAGTGGTTGATGAAGAAGCAGCTCGGGCCATAGCAAAAATTAAGAAAAATATTAACATACCATTAATAGCCGACATTCATTTTGATTATAAGTTGGCATTGACCAGTGTAGGTGCAGGGGTGGATGGTCTGCGGATAAATCCAGGCAATATTGGTGAGTCATGGAAGGTAAAGGAAGTAGTAAAGGCCTGTCAGGAAAGACATATTCCCATTCGGGTGGGAGTAAATGCCGGTTCTCTTGATAAACGTGTTTTGCAGCGGTTTAATGGTGTATGCAAAGAAGCCATGGCAGAAAGCGTTATGGAAAATATCAAGGTACTTGAAGATATGGGATTTAACGACATCAAGATCTCCTTGAAGGCTTCCTCGGTATTATTGACTGTTGATGCCTATCGCTTGATTGCCGAACAGGTTGATTACCCATTGCATCTGGGTATCACTGAGGCAGGTACCAAGGACCGGGCCTTGATTAAGTCGGCACTAGGTATGGGGATGCTTCTTTATGAAGGAATTGGCGATACTATAAGGGTTTCACTGACATCTGATCCGGTTGAGGAAGTATGGGCCGCCTATGAGATATTAAGGGCTCTGGGATTAAGAAAACGGGGGATAGAACTGATATCCTGTCCTACCTGCGGGCGTTGTGAAGTTAACTTGATTGAAACGGCTAATAAAGTAGATCAAAAAATTAGGTCTATCGCCACACCTCTTAAAGTGGCAGTTATGGGTTGTGTGGTAAATGGTCCTGGAGAGGCCCGGGAGGCAGATATAGGAATTGCCGGAGGACGTGGCTTCGGTCTGCTATTCAAAAAAGGCGAAATAATAGAGAAAATTCCAGAAGAAAATATGGTTAACAGATTGATTCAGGAAGTAAAAGATATGGTGGATAGTAACGAATAAGGCCTTTAGGATAAAATAGAAAATTCAACACAGAAGGACACAGATTTAAATTAAGATCAACACAGTTATTTATTATTAGTGATTATTACTTAGCTTAGCTTTCGTATATGATTGTACCTTTTATATTCCATTCTGTACTAACCGCCTATGCTAAAGGATATAACCATATATGAAAATGTAGTATTACTTTAGTATTTTAACAATAAATAATCTGTGTCCTTCATAAGTGAATCTGTGTTAATCTGTGTTGAATAATAACATCTGCGAAAATCATATTAAAATCAGCGCAATCCGCGTTTAATTATCCAGCGGTTAAGTCGTCGGCAATATATAAGGGAGGTAAAGTATTTGAAGTCATCACAGTTATTTTACCCTACATTGCGGGAGGTCCCCAATGAGGCTGAAGTGGTTAGCCATCAAATGTTACTGCGGGCCGGATTTATCAGGAAGGCCAGTGGAGGTATATATACCTACCTGCCTATGGGTTACCGGGTAATAAAAAAGATTATGAACATCGTTCGGGAAGAAATGGACCGTGCCGGCGGGCAGGAAATACTAATGCCGATTATTCAGCCCGGAGAGTTGTGGCAGCAGTCAGGACGATGGGACGTGTATGGAGATGAAATGTTTAGGTTAACGGATAGACACGGTCGTTACTTTGCTCTGGGACCTACTCATGAGGAGATTATTACTTCGTTGGTAGATGCTGATGCTCACTCCTATCGTGATCTGCCTTTGCTTTTATACCAGATTCAGAATAAGTACCGGGATGAAATTAGACCTCGGTTTGGTTTAATGCGTGGCCGGGAATTTATTATGAAGGATTTATACTCTTTCGATGCAGATAATGCTGGACTTGATGAATCCTACCGAAAAATGTACGCAGCTTATAAAAGAATATTTGCCAGAATGAATCTGAGCTTCCGGGTGGTTGAAGCCGACAGTGGAGCTATTGGTGGTAACGAAAGCCATGAGTTTATGGTTCTGGCTGATACTGGTGAGTGTGTAATTGTATATTGTGATAAATGTGACTATGCTGCCAATGTTGAAAAAGCGGAATGTGTCCTGGATGAGAACTATAGCGATCAGGAAGAAATGTCTGCAATGAACAAAGTACATACTCCCGGTCAGAGAACCATCAAGGATCTGGTAGAGTTTTTGGGTACCAATGAGAGCCAGCAGGTCAAAACTCTAACTTGTATAGCGGATGATGAATTGATTGCAGTAGTTTTAAGAGGTGACCGGGAGCTCAACGAAATTAAACTCAAAAATGCGTTGCATTGCACCAATGTTTTTTTGGCAGATGAAGCTGAAGTAAGAAACAAGGTCGGGGCAGGATTCGGTTCACTGGGGCCGGTAGGGCTTAACATTAAGGTCTATGTGGATCAGGAAGTTACCCGCATGAGGAATTTTACCTGTGGCGCCAATGAGGATGATTATCATTTTGTAAATGTTAATATAGGCCGTGACTTTATACCGGAAGCAGTAATAGATGTTCGGAGCGCAACTGAAGGCGATATCTGTCCTCATTGCCGCCAAGGCCAATTAAATGCTATACGTGGTATTGAGGTAGGGCATATTTTTAAACTGGGCACCAAATATACCGAAGCCATGGAAGCAGTGTTTCTTGATCAGAATGGCAAGGAACAACTAATGGTTATGGGATGTTATGGAATAGGAATATCCCGGACCATGGCCGCAGCGGTTGAACAAAATAATGATGAAAACGGAATAATTTGGCCGATTCCCATCGCTCCTTACCATGTAATAATTGTTCCCGTAAATGCCAAAAACCAGGAGCAGATTCAGGCAGCTAAGAATATTTATGACCAATTGTTACAACAGGGTATTGAAGTAATTCTGGATGATAGGGATGAAAGAGCGGGAGTTAAGTTCAAAGATGCTGATTTAATAGGAATTCCAGTTAGAATTACCATTGGTCCCAAATCTTTGCAGGAAAATAAAGTCGAAGTGAAGAAAAGATGGGAGAAGGAATCTAATTTGGTTGATCTGTTATCAGTAACTGAAGTTGTAAAATCCATTATCAGAGGTGGAAGCGAACTGTAGGGTGATATATTTTGTCGGTATATGAAATAGCTTTTAAGTTAACATTAGCCTGTATATTGGGCGGGTTAATTGGGTTGGAGCGGGAAAGCCTCAGCAGACCCGCTGGTTTGCGAACCTATACACTGGTTTGCGTAGGTTCGGCTCTGGCTATGATAGTATCTTTAGATATGTATTTCCAATACTATCGGACGGTAAACGCAGACCCAGGCCGTATTGCCGCCCAGGTCGTCAGTGGAATTGGTTTCCTGGGAGCCGGTACCATTATGAGAGAGGGTGCAACGGTACGGGGGCTGACTACTGCTGCTGGTCTGTGGGTGGTTGCCTGTATAGGCTTGGCGATTGGTGCCGGGATGTATATTCCCGCCATAGTAACTACTGTTCTTATTCTATTTGTTCTAATCTATTTTATAAAAATTGAACAGAGATTTACCGGAATGCGTGAATATAAGGGCCTGGTTTTGGTAGTCCAGGACCAGCCTGGACAGGTGGGGAATATAGGTTCCATTCTGGGCGATTTAGGGGTATTAATAAAAAATATACAATTAACCCGTGCAGAAGACGACAACTTGGAGATCGAATTATTAGTTCAGCTTCCGCCTACTATGTTAGTTGAAGAGGTAATTGAGGAACTATCGAAAGTTAGAGGATTCCGCGGTATTGATCGCTTGAACTAATAGTCGTGACAAAACTAATTTTCCAGTTGTTGCAAATAACGATTTACCTCCATAGTATACAATTACTGCTCCAAGTTAAATTTGAAAGCGTTCAAACTTGCACTTTTACTGCGGGATCATTATTGATTCCGCGTTATTTATCTATAAACAGCGTTACACGCAACCAGTTTGGTTAGTTGGGGGGAGAATTTTGACCCGTGATTTTCAAATGTTAATAAATGAAAATACTGATGGAATACTCACTCAGTATTGGAAAAACTCCACTCTAGAGAAAATGGAGGTATATCGCCGGGAGAAAATGTGGAGATTATATGTTTCCATATCTACTCCTATCTCTGCTACGAGGATTGATGAAACAGCCCAGTTATTGCGAAGAAAAAATTCCTTCTTGGATCGGGTTGAGATAATCCCAGTGCTAAAACCGGGGTGCCAGCAAGTGTTGAATATTATTATTGAAACACGCAAGGACGACCTGGCGTGCTTATTGTCTGATGGTGGGGATGCCCATACACTACCCCCTGGAACAACCTGGCAGATTGATGATACACGTCTGGATTTATTGCTAACTGATAATAGACTATACGAAAAAATGCTTGCCAAAGATATTTGTACCCGAATATCACAATGGTTATGGCAGCAATATTACCTAAGAGTGGTAGTCAGAGTCAGATGTGATAATAATAGGAATGTTAAAATTGTCGACAAAAAATTCATTGTTCAAAAAAAGATAGAAGTAATTGAAAATAATGATAACAACAGTCAGAACGGAAAACGTTATGGCAGAAAAGAAAGGAAACAACGCGAACAGGTTATCAATCATGAACCCACTCCCGTAACTGAAGTGCAAGAAGGACTGAAAGCAGCGGTAGTAGAAGGGGAAATATGGGATAAAGAAGTTAGTGTACTAAAGGATGGTCGATTGGTAGTTACCTATTGCCTAACTGACTATACTGATACTATTATACTGAAGTCGTTCCTTGACAATCTGGAAGAGGAAAAAATAGAAATTGGTGATTGGATAAAAGCCAAAGGAGCTATCCGCTATGATACTTTTGTTAAAGAAATCGTACTCTATTTAGAATGTTTTTCTCATGGGGAAAAGCCGGATCGTAAGGACAATTATCCCCAGAAAAGAGTAGAACTTCATGCTCATACCAAAATGAGCGCCATGGATAGTCTCACAGAAATAAAGGATTTAATAAAAAAGGCTTCTCAATGGGGGCATCCTGCCGTTGCCATTACCGATCATGGCTGTGCTCAGGCTTTTCCGCCGGCGTATACTGCGGGGCAGCAATTCGGAATTAAGATTATTTACGGAGTTGAGGGTTATCTAAATAATGAAGAGAAAAAAAGACCCTTTCATATTGTACTTCTGGCAGCAAACCTGGAAGGCCTGAAGAACTTGTATAAACTGGTGAGCTTTTCTTATCTGGATAATTACTACCGGGTTCCCCGACTTACCAGGGAACTATTACAGCAGTATAGAAAGGGAATCTTAATGGGCACTGCCTGCGAGGCAGGTGAATTATACCAGGCTATAATTGACGGCAAAGATCAAGACACCATAGAAACAATTGCTGCTTTCTACGATTACCTGGAAATACAACCCTTGCAGAACAATGCCTTTCTGCTGCGGGAGGGAAAAGTTAAATCAGAGGAGCAGTTAAAAGATATTAACCGTTACATAATAGAACTCGGTGAAAAATTGGGTAAGCCGGTGGTTGCTACCGGAGATGTTCATTTCCTGGAACCTGGCCATGAGATATTTAGACGTATTATCCAGAGTGGACAGGGTTATGATGATGCTGAATGGCAGGCGCCGCTCTATTTCAGAACTACGGAGGAGATGTTAGCTGAATTTTCCTATCTTGGGGAGGAACAAGCCAGAGCAGTTGTAATTGAAAATCCCCAATTAATTAATGACCAAATTGATGAAATTAAGCCGGTGCCCGATGGCTTCTATCCACCCAAAATTGCCAACGCGGAGGAAGAAATAACTAGACTGGCCTGGGATAGAGCACGCCAGATCTACGGGGAAATACTGCCGGAAATTGTAGAGGCCAGATTAAACAGAGAGTTAGACGCTATTGTTAAACATGGGTTTAGTGTACTGTATCTAATTGCCCATAAACTGGTCAAAAAATCAAATGAGGATGGTTACATGGTTGGCTCCCGGGGATCGGTTGGATCTTCGCTGGTAGCTCATTTTACCGGGATAACTGAAGTTAATCCTCTCCCGCCGCACTACATATGCAGTAACTGTTTCTATAGTGAATTTATTGCAGATGGTTCAGCAGGCTGCGGTGCTGATCTTGAAGATCGAAAATGCCCGGTATGTTCACAGTTGCTTAATAAGGCTGGCTTTGATATACCATTCGAAACTTTCCTGGGGTTTGAAGGGGACAAGATTCCTGATATTGATCTGAATTTCTCCGGCGATTACCAGAGCCGGGCGCATAAATATGTAGAAGAATTATTCGGCAGTAAAAATGTATTTAAGGCTGGTACTATTTCCACTATTGCTGATAAAACTGCCTACGGTTTTGTTAAGAAATATGCTGAAGAAAAACAAATTAATATAAAGAATTCCGAGATTAATAGATTAACACGTGGTATAGCCGGGGTTAGAAGAACTACCGGCCAGCACCCGGGCGGGCTGATTGTAGTACCCACAGATAAGGATATTCGAGAGTTTACTCCGTTACAATACCCGGCTGACAAAAAGGAGTCAGGTGTTATTACCACTCACTTTGAATATCATGCTATTGGTGATCAATTAGTAAAGCTGGACATACTCGGCCATGATGACCCTACTGTTATCAAGCAATTAGAAGATACCACCGGAGTAAAGGCTTCTGCCATAAGTCTAAGTGATAAGGATACTATGAGGCTATTTTCCGGGGTCGAACCTTTGGGGGTAAATAGCCAGGCTATAGATTCCACCGTCGGTACCTACGGTATACCAGAGTTTGGTACCAGATTTGTCAGGCAAATGCTGGAGGTAACCAGACCCACTACTTTCTCCGAACTAGTACGGATTAGCGGCTTATCACATGGAACTGATGTATGGCTTAATAATGCACAGACCTTGATCGAAAATGATACCGCTTCTTTAAATGAAGTCATTTGCACTCGCGACGATATTATGACATATTTAATTCATACCGGGATGGAAAAGAAAAAGGCTTTCAAAATTATGGAGAATGTCCGCAAAGGAAAAGGTTTGAATACAGAACAGGTAGGTGTTATGGAATCCTGTCAAGTGCCTGATTGGTACATCGATTCCTGCCAGAAGATTAAATATATGTTCCCTAAAGCCCATGCGGTTGCTTATGTCACTATGGCATTTCGTATAGCTTACTTTAAAGTAAACTACCCACTTCAGTTTTATGCCAGTTTCTTTGGCATCAGAGCCGAGGATTTTGATGCTGAAACTATACTGAAAGGTTATGAAGCAATACGACAAAGGATTAAAGACATTGATAAAATGGGTTATTCTGCTCCTGCCAAAGATAAGAAATTAGTAACCATTTTGGAACTAGCTATGGAAATGAATGCTCGTGGATTTGTATTTTATCCGGTTGATATATATAAATCAGATGCACAAAAATTTAATGTTGTGGATAAAGGGCTGGTTTTACCGTTTTCTGCCTTGCCGAATGTTGGTATATCTGCTGCTCAGGGAATTGTTGCTGCCAGACAAGAAGCTAACTTCGTTTCAATAGAAGATTTTCAAAACCGGACCGGTCTTAACAAAACGGCCATGGAGATATTGCGTCAAAATGGGTGCTTTGCGGGTATTCCTGAAAGTACCCAGATAAGCCTTTTTGGGTAAGAAAGGTTGTAAAGTATACAATTACTTGTATAAACTTTCTTTATTGTGTTATACTTGTTAATGAAGCTTGCTAATATTTTCTTGCAAAAGTGGGTCCAAACCCACTTTTTCTATTGTAAGGTATTAGAAATTTTTTTGTCCGATAGCTAACCACTGCTAGACTCACGATTCTTGAACCGTGATATACACCGTACGGGGTACGCGAGCGGTGCTAAGCTCCTTAATAACGATTTCTAACGTCATATGGAGTGCTGAACTCCACCTGACAATAAAAACTCTGTTAATAGTGGGGGTGGTAAAACTTTGTCGGGGGCGAAAGTAATAGCGAAGATTGAAAGCTTGATTACTGAAAAACTGGAAGAAATCGGGGTAGAACTGGTAGATCTTCAGTATACAAAGGATCACGGGGATCAATTTATTCGCATTTTTATCGATACCGAAAACGGAGTTGATCTGCAGCTCTGTGCCAGGGTTACCAGAATGGTTAGAGAAATTATCGATTCACAGGATGATATATTTTATGACCATATTGAGGTGTCTTCACCGGGAATAGACCGTATTATAAAAAGAGAAAAAGACTACAATCGCTTTATTGGTCACAGAATTAAAATAAAAACTAAAGAGCTGATTAATAACCAAAAAAATTTCGTCGGTGTTCTTAAAGCTGTAACCAATGATAATGTCTCTATAGAAATAGAAGGACAGGATATTTTAATATCACGTGATATTATTACGGTTGTAAGGTTATTTCCAGATATATAAGAGGAGGAAGAACAATGTCTAAGGAGTTAATACAGGCATTGGTAGAAATTGAAAAAGAGAGAGGGATTCCCCAGCATGCCTTGGTAGATGCGATAAAATCAGCGCTGAATACTGCGTATAAAAAGAATTTTGGAACTACGCAGAATGTAAGTGTGGAAATGAATGAAATTACTGGTGAGGTTCAAATTTACGCTCAGAAAAAAGTTGTGGAAGAAGTCAAAGATGAACGGTTAGAGGTCAGCTTGCAAGAGGCGCGGGAAATATATCCTGATTGTGAGGTTGAAGACGGAGTATTTGTTGAGGTAACCCCCTCCAATTTCGGCCGCATCGCTGCTCAGACAGCAAAACAGGTGGTTATCCAAAAATTACGCGAAGCAGAGCGAAGCCTTATTTTTGATGAGTTCTCTGAACGGGAAGGTGAGATAGTAACTGGTACGGTACAGAGAATAGAGGCTAAAACAATATTTGTTAATCTGGGAAGAACAGAAGGTATAATGCTGCCTGCCGACCAAATTGCATCTGAGAAGTATGAAGTGGGACAAAGATTAAAAACATATATATATGAAGTTAAAAATACTTCCAAAGGACCGAACATATTTGTTTCCAGGTCACATCCATGTTTCTTGCGGCGACTCTTTGAATTGGAAGTGCCCGAAATATATGAAGGGTTGGTAGAAATAAAGTCGATTGCCCGGGAAGCAGGTTCACGTTCTAAAATATCAGTTTTATCTCTGGATGAAAAGGTAGATTCAGTAGGAGCATGTGTTGGACCACGTGGGTTAAGAGTACAGAACATTGTATCCGAACTGGGCGGAGAAAAAATTGATGTTATTAAATATGATAGAGACCAGGCAAAACTCATAGCCAATGCTCTTAGTCCATCCAAGGTTGTAGAAGTAACATTAAATGAAGAAGAAAAAATAGCTCGGGTAATAGTTCCTGATTACCAGCTTTCACTGGCGATAGGAAAAGAAGGGCAGAATGCTCGTTTGGCTGCCAAGCTTACCGGATGGAAAGTTGATATAAAAAGTGAAAGCCAGATCGAGTATGTAGGAGAGAACGAGCTGGATGGCTAGAACAAGAAAAATACCGCAGCGAATGTGTGTGGGCTGCCGGGAAATGAAAGATAAAAAAGAACTTATAAGAATAGTTAGAACCCCTGATGGTTCTATTGAAATAGATACAACCGGCAAGAGGTCAGGCCGTGGAGCATATTTATGTTCTAATCGTGAGTGTCTTGGTTTGGCTGTCAAAAAGAAAGCACTGCAAAAAGCACTGGAGAAAGATTTACCCGAAGAAATTATTAATAACATCATTGAAAAAATAAATCAATTAGCCCCATAGAGTGTAAGGTGGGTGATAGCTTGAAAAAGATTTACAGCCTAATAGGTTTTGCTCAGAAGGCTGGAAAAATCTCTTCCGGGACCATGGCAGCAAAAACGAGTCTATTAAGAAAACGTGCTCGGGTTTTGGTAATGAGTAATGATATTTCTGAAAAAACCCGGGATTCGCTGGTAGGAACGTGTGATAAGCAGAGAATCCCTTGGGTTATCCTGGGTAATAAAACTGAATTAGGTATATGTGTGGGCAAGGCATATCGGGTAGCTTTAACCGTAAATGACGAAAATATGGCAGAAGTTATTTTGAGTGCTCTTGCAGAGATGGGAGAAGATGTAAAAAACATGGGGGTGGATAAATGGTCAAAATAAGAGTACATGAACTTGCAAGGGAATTAGAAATACCCAGTAAAGAAATGGTTCAAACCCTGCAG
>JBDKUD010000220.1:0-24693 GCA_039679805.1 Syntrophomonas sp.
AAAATGATTGATTTTCCCAGTTCACACATCATTGCCTTAAAATTTGCAAACTGGCTCTTTTCTATACTCAAACCAGCCGCCATCCGATGTCCCCCGAATTGGAGCAATGATTCCCGGCAAAGGTGCAAAGCTTGATAAAGGTCAAAGTCTCCGGTACTTCGGCCTGATCCTTTACCAGTGTTACCTTCCCAGGAAATTAAAATTATCGGCCGGTTGTATCTATCAGCCAGACGTGACGCCACTATACCTATAACACCCTGATGCCATCCCTCGCCGGCCAAAACCAGCACCGGTTGGTCCTCTAGGTTGCCAACTGTTTCTACCTGCAAAACGGCTTCCTTAAAAATTGCTTCTTCAATAGTTCTTCTTTCATTATTAAGATTACATAGCATTACTGCTATCTCCCCGGCCTTTTGGGGATCATCACATAACAACAGTTCAATACTTATCCCGGCATTATCCAGCCTTCCAGCTGCGTTAAGCCGGGGTGCCAGAATAAAACCGATATGCCAGGACAACAGAGGTTTCCCATCAAGTCCTGTTTCTGTAATCAAAGCCCTTAGCCCTACCCGGGAAGTTTTCTGCAGATTCTTTAGACCATACTTGACAAGTATGCGGTTATCTCCCAGCATCGGAACTATATCAGCCACTGTAGCCAGTGCTACCAGATCCAGCCAGGCAAAAACTCGTTCATCTGATATCTTTCCATAACATAAGGCCCGAACCAGTGCAAAAGCTACTCCCACCCCAGCAAGATTGATATTATCCGGTAGATTATCCAGCTTCGGATTTATAACTGCGATGGCCATTGGCAGTAAATCCAACGGTGTATGATGGTCAGTAATAATAACATCCATACCAAGGTGATTAGCCAGTTCGGTCTCAGTTATTGAAGCAATACCACAGTCTACCGTAACCAACAAATCATATCCTTGTTCTGCCAAATACTCAACTGCGGTACTATTCAGTCCATAACCTTCTGAAAATCGGTTCGGAACGTAATAATCAACCTGGCCTCCCAGTTCAGTAAGGCATTCTTTGAGAAGAACCGTGCTGCAAATGCCATCCACATCATAATCTCCGTAGATAACCACCTTCTCGGCAGCAATAATTGCCTTTTCTATCCGCTGAACGGCAGCCGTAATTCCCGTAATTGCAAAAGGATCAGATAAATCCTCCAACTCTCCGTTGAGGAATTTCTCCGCCTCGTTAGTTGATTTAATACCCCTCTGAGTCAACAATATCGCTATGGCCATAGAAATCCCTAAATTCTGACTAATTTCTTCAGCCATTAAATGGTCATACTCTTTTAACTCCCAGATATTATCCAAACACAAAATCCTCCTGTATAAACCTTACTACATGGTATAATCCTATTCTTTTAACCCCAGAGACCTGAGGTGGTCTCTAAGCTCAACATTCACCAGGTTCAATGGCATGCGGCCGGTAAGAACCCTTACTACCTCCTGGGCAGCTTTAGTCTGCAATCTTACCTGGGATTCTTCTGTATACCAGGCAACATGAGGAGTAATCACTACATTGTTCAATTGTACCAGAGGACTTCCGCTGGGAAATGGCTCTGTTTCTGTGACATCCAGACCTGCCCCTGAAATATAGCCTTGCTGTAGGGCTGTAAATAATGCTGATTCATCAACCAGCTTGCCCCGGGAAGTGTTAATAAGAATCGCAGTCCTTTTCATAGACTTGAATACTTCGAGGTTAAATTTATGATAATTAGTATCATTAGCAGGCGCATGTAAGGAAATGAAATCAGAAGTTCTTACCAAAGTAGAAAAATCAACCAGATTCACTCCCTGTTTCCCAACTGTGGCAGCAGAAATAAACGGATCACAAACCTGAATATCCAATCCAAAACCCCGGGCTCGGTCTGCAACCAACCGGCCTATACGTCCAAATCCAAAAATGCCTAATTTTTTGCCCTGTAATTGATACATAGGTTGGGAAATCTTATAGTCCCAGTTACCCTGTTTAATAACTTCATTTAATTGCACAATTTTTCGGGCTGCTGCTAATAATAATGCCATGCTATGATCAGCAACTATATCAATGCCATAATCCGGTACGTTGACAACCGGAATACCCTTGCGGGTAGCAGCCATAAGATCAATATTATCCACACCGATGCCATAACGAACAATTACCTGGCAATGGCAAAGATTCTCTATTACTTTTTCAGTAATTGGGCAGTACTCCACCAGCAATGCATCAGCTTCACAAGTTTGAGTGATAATCTCATCCTCGTTTTTACAGTTTTCTATTATCAATTGGGCCCCAATTTTGGCAAGCTCCTGTTTCTCTCGCTGAAAATCATCAAAATCGCTTTGAGGAATTACTACTTTTAAATCTGTAATCATTGTTACATCCTTTCCCGAAGAAATTCGGTCAAATATATTATACAAAATACTAGCTTACATGGCAGTTCTAATCCTGAGTTTTCCGTAATAATCCTGTTATAAAGGTTATGGGTTATCGAGAAAATTCCACTTGGCAAACTTTTGTGAAGTTCCATCACAAATACCCGCAGTGCGTAAATGAGGTATTTTAATAGGCCTGCCGTGGACATTTAATACCCCAACCATTGATTGTGCCTTGCCAGGCACGAGGTAGTTTCGAAATTACAATTTATCATTTATTAATGGAGGTGCTGGTGTTGGGTAAAATAAGAGATATGTTTCCGGGTGGTAATACCTGTTATGGCTTTTATTCTTTTTATGATTACATTATTCCCGGCTATGCAGAAGAAAAGATAGTGCTTAAGGGAGGACCCGGAGTTGGGAAATCCACGTTTATGAAAAACCTGGCCAAAGACTGTTCGAAACAGGGATTTGACATAGAATACCATTGGTGTTCATCTGATAATAATTCACTGGATGGAATAGTTATAGGTAATAAAAAGCAAATATGTATTGTTGATGGAACAGCTCCGCATATAGTTGACCCGCGTTATCCTGGTGCAGTGGACCGGGTAGTCAATCTGGGCTCATTCTGGGATGACCAAATTATCCGTTCTAATCGAGAAGAAGTAATACAACTTACTAACGATATATCCCGGCTTTTTAGCCGCGCTTACAACCGTTTAAAAGAGGCCAAACTAGCTTATGAAGACTGGAAATCTCATTATGAAGAGGCTGCTGATACCAGAGCAATCAACCGTAACATTGTTGAGCTTACCAGTGATCTGTTTAAAAACTGTGTGCCTTCTTTTCAACCTCCGCGTCACCTTTTTGCGGCCGCCTTAACTCCGGAGGGCATTGTTAATAAAGCTAATAGCCTGGTAACCAGAGATTACTCAATATTCGCCGTGAAAGGTTTTCCCGGTACTGGGGTCAGTACCCTCTTTGACTACACTCTTCAACAGGCATCTATAAAAGGCATTTACGTAGAAGTATTTCATAATCCTTTTGACCCCCAGGAAATAGATTTGCTGGTATTCCCAGAGGCAAAGTCTGTGCTGGTTGATATTTCTACTCATATTGTTGATTATGCCCAGCAATTACCGACCACCAAATATAAAAGATTATTGGAATTTAATCAATTTATTGATAAGGGTTCAATAGATGCCAGTGCCAAGTATATTTACAATGCTATTAACCGGTTCGAAGAAGGCCTGAAAGATGCCATCTCACTCATACAAACGGCTAAAAAGAATCATGACCAACTAGAAACTTATTACGTACCGGCTATGGATTTTGAAAACATGGCAGCTGATCGGAATCAGTTATTGGAAGGAATCCTGGGGAGAATGCAATAAAGATTCAACGCGCGTCCTTAATAGCGACCCATAGGGGAGCATCATTGGTACCCGCAGGGTGGATTACGCGGACTGGGATAGGATTTCCGCGGCTTTAATTCAACACAGAAGGACACAGATTTAGATAATTGTGAATTAATGTCGATAAACTGATGCTTCTCAGTATATCAAAGATAAAATATCTATGTATTCGATGGTTGTACCTGCAATCATCGACGTTTAATACAGATAAATATGATTAAATTGTGGTAAAAGAATGGGCAGTGGAGATAATTCATCTCTATTGCCCATTCTTTAATATTTTGATCCTGATTTTTATGTATTAACCTCCATACCCATAGGTCAAAACAACCTATGAAAATTATTATTAAGAGGAGTTCAATATAGACATCTTTCTAAAATTATGAGAAGCGTACGCTTCTCTATATTAATTCATTATTATCTTACTAACATCGCCCGGACTATATCGTCTTCATTCCCCTGTCCCGGTTCAACATCAAGAATTACTGACGTTATACCTTTTATTGGTTCGTTGTTTATAATAGGACGAGCTACTAGAGAACCGCATCTCTCCAACAATTCTCCACGGCACATTCTCCGTAGATTAGTGGATTTTATCGTATTTCCAGCTAGAACAACTTCAAACCAGTTGTTAGTAATATTTTTCATACCTTTTAACTTATTAAGTATTGGCATAATCAGCGCTTCAAACAGAATCCCATTGGCACCTGGATTACCTGGTAAACTAAATACCAGTTTTCCATCTTTTACAGCTGCAGAGCTTTTGGCCCCGGGTTGCATGCGCAGTCCATTATAAATAAAATCAGCCTTTATCTTTTTTAGCGCAGAGGGTACCAAATCATAATCACCATCAGCAGCACCTCCACTTATTATCACCATATCTGCTGTTTCCAACCCACGATTGATTTCCCGATAGATGTCTTCGAGGTTATCTTCTATAGGACATTGGCCTATGAGAATTTTACAATGCTCTTTTTGCAGTTTGGCAGTTAACAAGGACCTGTTACTATTATATATTTTTCCTTCGGCCAGTGGTTTGCCTGGCAATGTTAGTTCACTACCGGTATTTATAATATACACCGCAGGTTGAATATATACTGGCAGCTCAGGAATTCCTGTTGACGCAATTCTCTCAACCTGGTTATAATTCAAAAGCTCCCCGGCACTCACCAGTTCCTGCCCGGCCTTAATTAAACTGCCTTTAAACAGTATATTGCTATGGTGGTATTTCCCCCTGCCAATACAAATACGTTCTTCACCGGTTCTCGTTATATCTTCCTGTTTTATAATTGCAGCTGTCTCCTCCGGTACAATTGCACCTGTCATTATCCGCACTGTCTGTCCGGGAAGAAGTCGAAGTTTAGCTGAATTTCCAGCAGATATGTGAGCTACAACTTGTAGGGACAGGGAATCTGAATCACTCAAATTTTTTAGTATATCCAGGTCGCTTCTGCATAAGGCATATCCGTCCATCCGCGAACTGTTAAATGGAGGTACATCGCAAAAAGCTTTTAAATCTTTAGCAATTACCCGTTTATACCCATGCTCTACCGGTATTGTTTCTATATTCCGACATGGCCTCTGTTGTTCACAACACTTTTCTATGGCACTCTCCAGACTAATTCTTTCTCTCATATTCTCCACTCATTCTTTTAAAAATTAAACTAAAACATATTAACTCTGACCATTTCCCCAGCCTCTATTCCCTGTTTTTCATAGGGAATATGAATATACCCATCAGCCAGAGCTAAGATACTCATTAATCCTGACTTGCCAAGCAGAGGCTGAGCTAGTTTTCCTTCTGGACCATTAACAAGTTGAACCGGAATAAAATCATCTCGCCCTGCCTGGGAGGCTATATTGTTTGTTATCCTGGCATCACTTGCCTGGGAAGGAATAAATCTCAATACTGGTGCACAAATAATATAAAACATCATCAAAGCCGAAACCGGATGACCTGGTAGTCCTATAACCATTTTATCTTTTATCCTGACTGCCATGGTAGGTTTTCCGGGCTTAACTGCTATCCCATGGAACAATAATTCAGAATCCGGAAACGAAAGCAGAACGTCCAGAGTAAAATCCGCTACTCCTACCGAGCTCCCCCCTGACATAAGAACTGCATCGTTTTCCTGTAATGCCTGACCAACTGTCTTTTTTAAATCATCAAAGCTATCTTTTACCAGGGGGTAACATTGGGGAATACCGCCGCATGAAAGAATAGCTGCTGCGATTGAATGGGAATTAACATCCCTAATCTGTCCAAGAGTGGGGATATCCTGTACCGGAATAATTTCATCACCGGTAGATAATATGCCTATCTTATATGGCTTAAAAACCGGAATCTCACAAATTCCCAGAGAAGCCAAAAGGCCAATATCCTGCGGTCGCACTCTTTTACCTGCCGTGAAAAGGGCCTGACCCCGAGCTACATCTTCACCTTTTTGCATTACGTTTTCCAATGGTGCTGCCGGTCTGTAAACCAAAACTGTTTTATCTCCCAATTTTTCAGTATACTCTACCATTACCGCAGAATCAGCTCCCTTGGGAAGCATACCGCCGGTAGGTAGCCAACAGCATTGTCCTTTGGCAATTGCAAACTCAGGTGGTTGTCCCATCTCCACTTCACCAACTAAATCAAGAAAACCAGGTAAAGACTCACTGCTTCCAAATGTATCCACGGCATTAACAGCATAACCATCCACTGTTGTTCTAGAAAAAGCAGGCAGATCTTCAGCACTGGTTATCTCCTGTGCCAGTATGCGATTATATGAATTAACCAAAGAAACAATTTCTGTTTGTGATTCGGGAAAATGTTTCGTAATTTGATTCCTGGCATCCTGAAAATTAAGAACCTTAAGGAATTCTCCCATCTTCTATACACCTCATTATTCTTGCGCTATTATTCAACTTGATTATACTTTAAGCCAAAAGTCAGTACAAATATTCGCTAGCTTTTGTTTTTTTCGATACTTTTGGCTAAAATTATAACAATAAATTACCCGGCAAGGAGAAGTGCTATGAAACGAAATGTATATATTGATAACATGCCACTGGAACAAGCTCTGAAAAATTTTATGGAACGTCTGGAAGCAGCTAAATATTTTGACGTAACAAGCGAAACAATAAATGTGCTGGACGCCCAGGGCAGAATAACTGCTGCTCCGGTGATAGCCAGGAGATCATGCCCTCATTACATTGCTGCGGCTATGGATGGAATAGCGGTAAAAGCAACTTCAACTTATGGTGCCAGTGAAACCAATCCCCTACTTATTAATAACCATGAATTTGTTGAAGTTGATACTGGTGATTACGTTCCCCCTGGATTTGATGCAGTAATTATGATTGAAGACGTTAATTTCGTAAATGGAGATGCTCAGATTATTAAGGCAGCGGTTCCCTGGCAGCACATTCGTTCAGTAGGTGAAGACCTGGTGGTCGGAGATATTATTGTACCCAGTTGCACGCTTTTAGGCCCGTATGAAATTGCCTCTTTTGTAACAGCCGCTATAAATGAAGTAAATGTTATTAAAAAACCGGTAGTTGCTATTATACCTACCGGGACTGAACTGGTAAACACCGGAAGTGAAGACATGCCGCCTGGAGCCATAGTTGATTCCAATAGCCGGATGCTGTCCGGCATGTGCCGGGAATGGGGGGCAATTCCCCTGCGCCATGATATAGTAATCGATGACAAAGAACAAATAAGGCAGGCGATTCTAGATACCAAGGATCAGGCTGATATGATAATTGTATGTTCAGGCTCTTCCGCCGGCCGGGAAGACTATTCTGCCGAGCTCATTAGCGAACTCGGTGAATTACTAATTCACGGAATTGCCACTCGCCCGGGTAAACCTGCTATGTTAGGAATAATTGACAATAAACCTATTATAGGTGTACCGGGCTACCCGGTTTCAGCGCAACTGGTTTTCTCCCTTTTTGCCCAACCAGTAATTTACCGTAAAATGAGCCTTTCTGTGCCTGAATCTTCGGTTCTTAACTGCACAATTTCCAAAAAGCTGGCCTCCCATATGGGAGTAGATGAATATGTACATGTTAATGTAGGTAAGATAAATGATCGTTATATTGCCTATCCTCTTAATCGGGGGGCCGGAATAACGACCAGTCTGGTAAATTCTGATGGAGTAATCCATATTGAACGCGGTAATGAAGGACTCGAAGCTGGCAATACCTGCACCGTACGATTAAAGCACCCCCGGCACATAATTGACAGTACCTTAATAACCATTGGCAGTCATGATATGGCCCTTGATATACTGGCTGATATATTGCAAAAAGATTATGGAGTCCGGCTGGTGTCTACTAATGCCGGCAGCATGGGAGGAATAATGGCTTTACGCCGCAAGGAAACTCATTTTTCAGGTATTCATCTTCTGGACTACGAAACTGGTGAATATAATACAACATATCTGGAAAAATATCTGCCCGACCAGAAATGGTTGCTGGTTAACTTGGTGAAACGTCAGCAGGGACTTATAGTCAAAAAAGACAACCCCCTGGGCATAACCGGACTGCATGATCTACTACGGAAGGAAATCCGTTTTATAAATAGGCAAAAAGGGGCTGGAACTCGAATCCTTCTGGACTATCTATTAAAGAAAGAGGATTTGTCACCTGATGCAATTAATGGTTATAACCGTGAAGAATATACCCATTTGGCAGTGGCGGCCTCAGTAAAAAATGATGCCTGTGATATTGGTATGGGTATTTACGCCAGTGCTCTGGCCATGGATCTGAACTTCATTCCGGTTACTGAGGAACAATATGATATCTGTATTCTGTTGAACTACACCAACCAACAGCAATTAGAACAAATAAAAAAAGTAATCACTGGCTCAGAATTCAAAGAAAGAGTGTATGCAGCAGGAGGTTACAATCTGGAATTATCAGGTAAGGTTGTTGGCAAAAATTAGATGGCAGGTTAGAGAGACAACTATATATAACTTTATTTAATATGGTAAATAAGTTTCATTAATATAGCATTTGGCAGCCATAAAATTGCAAGGAATTTCCTTGTTTATGTCGAAGTTAGTTGAAGAGAAATAGTATCTAAATATATGCCACTTGTAGAATCCCAGATTATAGTGGTAAGTCCAGGATGTCACAACCAATTGGGGATATTATTTTTTTTAATAATCATATAAAATGATTATATATTGACATCCTGGTTTAATGGCAAGCTTTGTTAAAGGGTTCTGTCAAAATTAAATATGTGGGGAAAGGAGAGTGTGTTGTGATGAGTATGAAGGTTACCCGGAGACAATTTCTTAAGGTAACCGGAGTTACAGCCGCGTCTTTAGCCGTAGTAGACCTTGGTTTTGACCTCCAGGCTACGGCCGCTGAAGTTAAGGGGTGTAGAATTAAGAATGTAACTCCAACTCCTACAGTATGTCCGTATTGTGCTTCGGGATGCGGTCTGCTGGTTTATGCGGAAAGGGATGCCGCCGGGAAGTTTGTTAAGCTTCTTAGTGTAGAGGGCGACCCCGATAACCCTATAAACCGCGGTGCAGCCTGTGCCAAAGGGGCGGCTCTGTTCAACATGAGAGAGATCTACGACGAGAAAGGTGAGCAAGTTGTTAACCCCAAGCGGATACAAAAGCCAATGTATCGCGCTGCGGGAAGTGACAAATGGGTAGAAAAAGATTGGGATTGGACACTGGATCAGATTGCCCACAAAGTAAAAGAGACTAGAGACAAAAATTTTATTCACAAAGAAAAAATAGCAGACGGAAGTGAAATAGTAGTAAACCGCTGCGAAAAAATTGCATCGATCGGAGGTTCCGGCCTGGATAACGAGGAAGCTTACTTGCACTCCAAGTTAATGCGTTCCATCGGCATGGTATACTTAGAAACCCAGGCCCGTATCTGACACTCGGCTACGGTGGCAGGTTTGTCACCCGCATTTGGTCGTGGAGCCATGACCAACCATATCAATGATTTTAAAAATACCGACTGTGCATTGATTATGGGCAGCAATCTGGCTGAAAACCATCCGGTCAGCATGAAATGGCTGGCTAAAGCCAAAGAAGACCGGGGAGCTAAAATAATCCATGTAGATCCCCGTTATACTCGTACCTCGGCGGTATCAGACATCTATTGTCCAATGCGTTCCGGTACGGATATCGCCTTCCTGGGTGGTATGATTAAATATATTCTTGATAATGAACTATATCATAAAGAATATGTAACAGCTTATACCAATGCCTCTTATTTAATCGTGGATGGTTATGATTTTAAAGATGGACTTTTCTCCGGTTATGATGCAGCCAATAGGAAATACGATGTATCAACCTGGGATTATAAATTTGATCCTGAGGGTAAACCGATGAAAGATCCTACTCTCAGCGATCCCCGTTGTGTATTCCAGTTAATGAAGAAGCATTATGAGCGTTATGATATTGAAACCGTTTGTAAGATTACCGGTACCCCCAAAGATAAATACATGGATGTTTTAGAAACCTTCTGTGCTACCGGTAAACCTAATAAAATCGGCAGCATTATGTATGCCATGGGTATTACCCAACATACCGTAGGCAGCCAGAACGTTAAAGCATTTACTATAGTACAGTTATTGCTGGGCAATATGGGAAGACCAGGCGGTGGTATTAATGCCATGCGCGGTGAGAACAATGTACAAGGCGCCACCGATATGGCCCTGTTGTTCCACCTGCTGCCCGGTTATATAGATTCACCTATGAATAGCGTTGACAATAAAGACCTGATCAGTTTCCTGAAAAAGGTTACACCGGGAACAGCCAAACTTCCCGCTACCAACCTGGATGAACTCAGAGAACTGCTCAAGAACCCGGTTCCTATGTCCGGCTTCAAAATTAATACTCCCAAATGGGTGGTAAGTCTGCTGAAAGCTTGGTGGGGCGATGGAGCTACCAAGGATAACGATTTTGCTTTTGATTACTTCCCCAAACGGGATGAAAAGAAAAATTACTCGCATATGGCTCTGTTTGAAGCCATGTATAAAAAAGAAATTGATGGCTTGTTCATCATGGGTTCCAACCCGGTAGTCGGAGGTCCCAACGCCAACAAAGAACAGCGGGCTCTCTGCAATTTGAAGTGGATGGTAAGCTGTGACCTGTGGGCCAATGAATCATCTGAATTCTGGTCTAATGTAGCTTGGGAAAGACCGGTGAAAAACCCCAATGTAGAAATCATGAAACCAGAAGACATCCAAACAGAAGTATTCTTCCTGCCTGCTGCAGCGGTTTATGAAAAAGAAGGAACTGCCGCCAATACCGGGCGTTTGGTACAATACCGCTGGAGAGGCGCTGACCCGGTAGGAGAATCCAAAGCTGACCTTTGGATAATCGATCAGATTGCCAAACGGGTTAAGAAACTTTATGAAGGCAGCACACGTCCAGAGGATGAACCTATTGTTAACCTTACCTGGGGTTACGGTGAAGGTGAAGAACCCGATGCAGTCCTCGTAGGTAAAGAAATTAACGGTTATAATGTGAAAGATAATTCACCGGTAGAGGGATTCCCGAAACTGGCCGATGACGGCTCCACCGCCTGTGGATGCTGGCTGATGAGCGGCGTTATGACCCGTAAAGACGGCAAAGATATTTACAAACCCCAGCTGCGAGATAATAAAGATAATTCCAAGACCGGTCTGGGACTATACTCCAATTGGGCATGGTGCTGGCCAGTCAACAGAAGAATTATTTACAACCGTTGTTCGGTACAACCTGATGGCTTTAGCCCCTGGCCGGGAGATGACGATCGCCAGTTAATCAAATGGGATCCGACCAAGATATCTGATCCTACCAAACCCGATGTAGTAGGCTGCTGGGTAGGTGACGATGTATGTGATACTACCAAGACTGCACCTCCCGAAAAAGCTAATCCATTTATTATGAGACCAGAGGGAACGGGATGTATTTTTGCCGCCAAGACTTCGATGAAGGAAGGTCCATTCCCCGAGCATTATGAACCGTGGGAAAGTCCTGTTAATAATCTATTAAACAGTCAACAGAACAACCCCGTTATAAAGATTTGGGAACCTGATAAACAGGGTAAGGCTGACAAATACCCGCTGATAGGAACCACCTACCGGGTAGTTGAACACTGGCAGACCGGTGCTCTGACCCGTAACCTGCCCTGGCTTGCGGAACTTATGCCCAATATGTTTGTTGAAATGAGCGAACAATTAGCCAAAGCCAAAGGAATCGAAAATGGCGACAAGGTTATTATTTCCTCCACCCGGGGAGATGTCGAAGCCATAGCATGTGTAACTAAACGTATGAAACCGATGGTCATAGACGGCAAGGAAGTTCATGAGATCGGTACTGTCTGGCATTATGGTTACAAAGGTTTTGCCGTCGGTGATCCCATTAACCGGGTGACCCCGCATGTAGGCGATGCCAACACCATGATTCCTGAATACAAAGCCTGGCTTTGCGATGTAAGGAGGGCTTAAGTATGGCAAGAATGTGTAATATGTACGACACCAGTAAATGTACCGCCTGTCGTGGCTGCCAGGTAGCATGTAAGAATTGGAATCAGCTGCCAGCGGTAATAGAGCCCTTTACAGGTAATTATCAAACTCATAAGGATACTAATGGTGATACCTATACAATCGTTAAGTTTATAGAGCATGAAGATCCGGTTAAAGGTGTTAAATGGAACTTTATTAAACGTCAGTGTTTGCACTGCTTTGATCCTGCTTGCAAGCAGGCTTGTCCGCAGCAAGCTATCAGCATTAACGAATGGGGTGCAGTAGTTAAGGACTATGATAAATGCATAGGCTGCCAGTATTGCTCTTATGCATGTCCTTTCGAAATACCCAAGTACAGAAAGAGAGAAGACACTGTAACCAAATGTACCCTCTGTGCTGATCGTGTTGATGCGGGCGAAGAACCCGCCTGTGCCAAGACCTGTGTGGCGGGTGCACTTTCATTTGGTAACCGTGAAGAATTATTAGTGCAAGCCAGAGAACGGGTAAAATACTTGAGAGCCAATGGATTCCCCCGGGCTACCATATATGGAGAACTGGAACTGGGCGGAACCAACAATCTTTATATTTTAACCGACACTCCGGACAAGTTTGATTTACCGGTTAATCCCAAGATACCGGGTCAAATTTCATTCTGGCAAAATTATGTACAGCCTTATGTTGGCTGGCTGATGCCTTTAATGCTGGGCGCATCTGCATTCAGTTTCGTTACTACCAGAATTCTGGCCAACAAAAATGGACACGAGGAAGGAGGTCATGAGTAATGCAATTGATTCCTGAATATCAACCAGATGTAAAACGGGTAGAAAGATTCAACTTTGTAGCTCGTATGACCCACTGGGGACATACTGTGACCTTTTTACTGTGTCTGTTTACCGGATTGTTGTTGTTCTGTAATGGTCTCGACTTTTTAGCCCCGGTCTTCGGTGGCTATAAGGGAGCTGGTCTTGTCCACCGGGTTGCAGCAGTAGCCATGACTTTATTTATTGGCATATTTATAATCTTTGATTTCAAGGGGATTATAAGCTGGGTAAAAGATATCCTGCGTTTTGGAATGAATGATATCAAATTCATAATGATCTTCCCGTTGGAATTTCTCGGGTTCCCCGTAAAAGTTCCACCTCAAACCAGGTTTAATGGTGGTGAAAAAGGCAACTCCATGATAACCCCGACCTGTGTTATATTACTTGTTTTGAGTGGTTATATCATGTGGTTCCCTGCCCTGTTCGCACCAGGATTGGTTAGAGTAGCCTATCCAATTCACGATTTGGCTATGATTTTTTCGACCTGTATGGTAGCTATGCATAGTTACCTCGGTTCCTTCCACCCCGGTTCCGGAGAATCCTTCTGGGGTATGTGGAAAGGCACTGTCCGTGCAGACTGGGCTCAACATCATCATGCCGTATGGTATGAAGAAACTTATGGTGACAAGTCAAAGTCCGAATAGTAATTAAAAAGGGGGCTTAGTCCCCCTTTTTGTTTTCTATGTGAAAAAAATTAGCAGGAATTAAATTAATACGCAGAAGTTATCTCACTCTCTATGGGTGACTATAAATTGACCTTATAATAAAATGGGCATAATACTAGGAGGGGTGATAGTTTATGAGTAGACAGGTACCAGTTACATTACCGGAAGGATATGTAGAATTTTATAAGAACCTGGAAACATGGCAAAATCAGGAACAATTTAAATTACAAAAACTAATCAATCCTGAAAAACTAAATATTCTTCAACTCCTATCGAATAATAACAAGCCATTAATCAAACTTATCAATGTTAATATTGACCCTGAACAATTCAAGACTCTTTATAAACAGCTACTCGATTTTATAAAGGTGAATCGTACTGAATCTACTGAAATTATTGATAAACTCTATAAAGCAGCCATTGACCTGGATTTTAACCTTCTAATAAGAAAAATTCTAGAAGATGATTATAAATATCTTGCCGAAACAGCTACCAATATAAATGTACCCCCGGAGATGTTTATTTTTACACTGGATCATACCCTGCGCCCCTTTTTAAGGGTATATGCATCTCCTTTAGCAGATGCCATCAGTGAAGAAACCTTCCAGTACTGGAATTTTCCCAATATTTGCCCCTTCTGTGGCGCTAAATCACGCCTTGGCCGCCTCAGGGCTGGAGATGGACGTAGATTTATGTTTTGTGACCGTTGCTTTACCGAATGGGAAACCAGGGCTCTATTCTGTGTGCATTGTGGCAATGATGAAGTTGGTACAATCAGATACCTTTCCATTGAAAATGACCCTGCCTATCAAATTTATGTATGTGATAAATGCAAAGGCTATTTAAAAACTTATGATGAAAGAAAAAAAGATGGTAAGGTTGACCTTTTCATTACCAATGTGGAAACAGTATACCTGGATATGCTCGCCCAGGAAAACGGTTATCAAAATCATGATGACGACTGAGCAGAGTGTAATTCAACGCGGATTTAATTCAACACTGACTCGCTGCGCTCGTACACAGATTTACTATGGATTTACACTGATTTTTTCTTAATTAAGATTATAATTATGTTTCTAATAATTGTGTCTGGACTCAAAAATCTTTATGTATTATAAATTTAAGGACCCGGATAAAATAAACTTACCCGGGTCCCTTTTGTTTTATTAAGTCTTTATGATTTTATCGCGTTAACCTTATATGCCGCAAGGCACAACTATCTATGAAAATTGAGTATTACTACGTAATTATCTGTGCCCTTCCGACTAAATCTGTGTCCCTCTGTGTTGAATTCCCTTACTAAACTTATATTTTTTCTAGTTTAGCCGCACAAACTTTATATTCGGGTATTCTCGCCACAGGATCGAGGGAATTAGCATTGGTTAAAATGTTGGCGGCTGCTTCCTGGAAGTGGAAGTAGGTAAACACCACATTCTCGCCAATTCTATCTGATAGTTTGGCTTTCAGTTCAATACTGCCCCTTCTGGTTGTCAGCTTGACCATCTCGCCATCCGCGATACCCAGTTTTTCTGCCATATTGAAGTTTACTTGCACCTCATTGGCTGGCATGTGCTTATCCAACGCGCTGGACCTTCTGGTCATGGTTCCAGTATGATAATGGAAAAGACTCCGTCCAGTGGTTAAAATTAACGGGTATTCGGCATCAGGAAGTTCTGCTGCTTCTTTGAACTCAATCGCATGGAAAAGTCCCAAGCCCCGGTTGAATTTTTCTTTATGAAGTATAGGTGTCCCCGGGCTGTCCTCATTCGGACAGGGCCAGTGCAGTCCCTTTCCTTCCAGCCGTTTATAGGTGATACCAGCATAAGAAGGTGTTACTGTTCTGATTTCCTCAAATACCTCTTCAGGAGATTCATATGCCATGGGATATCCCAGTCGGGTTGATAAATCGCTGATAATCTTCCAGTCCTCACGTGCATCTCCTACAGGCTTAATTGCCTGCCGTACTCTTTGCACCCTTCTTTCGGTATTGGTAAAGGTACCATTCTTTTCTGCAAAGGTAACACCTGGTAACACTACGTCAGCTTTTAGAGCCGTCTCGGTAAGGAAGATATCCTGAACCAGCAAAAATTCCAGGTTATCCAAGGCGTCTTCCACATGACCTAAATCAGGATCACTCATCATGGGGTTCTCCCCTACTACTATGAGCCCTTTTATTTCTCCATGGTGAGCCTTGGTAATGGTATCGGTCAGAGTTGAACCATTTTTATCGGAAAGCTTGACACCCCAGGCTTTCTCAAATTTTTCCCGGGTGGCTTCGTCAACAACCTTGGCATAAGCAGGGTAGCTAACCGGCAGGGCACCCATATCGCAAGCTCCCTGAACGTTGTTTTGACCACGCAGCGGATTTACACCTGTACCTGGCTTGCCGAGGTTACCAGTAAGAAGAGCCAGATTACAAGCTGATTTAACATTATCTGTACCAGTACTATGCTGGGTCAGACCCATTGCATAACAAATCGAACCTGCTTCTGCTTCCGCATAAATACGGGCGGCCTTAATGATATCTTCAGCTGGGACTCCGGTAATACCGGCAACATATTCCGGAGTATATTTCTCCACTACTTTAGACATCTCTTCAAAGCCTTCAGTACGATTAGCAATAAACTCTTTATCTGCCAACCCTTCATTGATAATAACATTCATCATAGCATTCATCAGCGCTACATCAGTACCTGGTTTAAATGGCATATAGACATCAGCCATATTGGCCAGATCAATCCGTCGCGGATCGGCTACTACCAATTTGGCTCCGTTCTCACGAACATTTTTCTTTATCTTATATCCAATAATCGGGTGATTCTCTGTAGTGTTAGTTCCAATTAGGAAAATTGCAGTAGCGTCTTTCTCTAATTCACCAATAGCATTAGTCATTGCGCCACTACCAAATGCTGCCCCCAGACCGGCGACAGTAACGGAGTGTCAGAGACGGGCACAATGATCGACATTATTCGACCCGATGGCGGCCCTCATTAATTTCTGAGCCAGGTAGTTCTCTTCATTGGTCATCCTGGCGGAAGAAAACAGCGCCAGTGAATCCGGGCCGGATTTTTCCTTAATCTCCTTCAGTTTATTTGCTGCATAATCCAGGGCTTCATCCCAGGATGCAGGGCGAAGCTCTCCGTTTTCCTTGATCAAAGGGGTTGTCAGTCTTTCATTACTATTAATGAAATCCCATCCAAATCTTCCCTTAACACACAGGGCTCCTTTGTTTACCGGACTCCAGTCTGCATCTCTTACGGATGTTACACCGACAACTTTATCATCCTTAACATTTAACTGGAAGGTACACCCGGTTCCACAATAGGTACATGTGGTAAGTACCTTGTCGGTTTGATAAGATTTACCTTTTCCGGCTGAAACCTTACTGGTTAATGCTCCTACCGGACAGACCATTACACATTGTCCGCAGAATACGCAAGTGGAATCAGCCAGTTTGCCATCATAAGCCGTGGAAATTTTAGCATGGTGCCCGCGATCCTTTACATTTATGGCAATAGCACCGGTAATCTCTTCGCAGGCCCTTACACAACGGGTACACATAATACATTTATCATAATCTCGTTTGATAAATGGATTTGGGTCTTCCATTCCAAAATGCGGACCTTCGCCGGCGTAACGAGAATCCGAGACTCCATAACGGTAGCAATAGTCCTGAAGTTTACAATCCCCATCTTTCTCGCAGGTGTGGCATTCTAATTTATGACGAGCCAGCAATAGCTCGAGAACCACTTTCCTGGCTTCAATTACATCAGCACTCTCAGTTTCTATGACCATGCCATTTTCGGCCGGAGATACGCAACCAGCAATAAGATTACGTCTTCCTTTAGCTTCTACTACACACATGCGGCAGGAACCGGCCAATTTTAAATCAGGATCATAGCACAGAGTAGGAATATCGGCGCCGGCCTGACGGCATGCATCTAAAAGCATAGTACCTTTTGGTACCTGTATCTCTTTACCATCTATAGTTAAAGTAATCATTACATATCCTCCTTTCCTTAAAAAATAAGCTTCCGATCATATTCATAGCGGAAATGCCGCAGAGTTGAATCAATAGGTATGGGAGCTGCCTGCCCCAGACCGCATAAGGCCGCCTTCTGCATAACTTTTGACAATAATGACAGGTTATCGATATCTTTGGCACTCGCCTTGCCGTTATTTATTCTCTCCATTATTTCCCGGCAGCGGAAGGTCCCCTCCCGGCATGGATTACATTTTCCACAAGATTCATGTTCAAAGAATTTAGAAATTCTGGTTACTATATCTACTATATCCCTGGTTTCATCCATTACAAATACGGCACCAGAGCCTAGAGCCGCTCCTATTGCTCCCATAGAATCAAAATCAATCGGAGTATTAAGATTCTGCTCAGGAATGAATGCCCCGGATGTTCCACCCACCTGAACTGCTTTTAGTTTTTTGCCATTCTTCACTCCGCCGCCAAGTTTAGAAATCACATCTCCCAAAATGTAATTAGTGGGGACCTCAAAGTAAGTGGCATTTTCAATGTCTCCGGTCAGGGTAAGTACTTTAGTACCCGGATATTTAGGAGCACCTATTCCTGCAAACCATTCGGCCCCGTTGACTAGGATATAAGGTAAACAAGCAAATGTCTCCACATTATTTACTACCGTAGGTTTGGCCCACAGTCCTGCTACACCCGGAAACGGGGGTTTAAATCTGGGTTCACCACGATGTCCTTCAATAGATTCGATAAGGGCTGTCTCCTCGCCGCAAACATAGGCTCCAGCTCCCATTCTTACCTCTATATCAAAATCTCCCAGTGCTCCGCTGGCTTTGGCGCTGGCAACTGCCTTTTTAAGCAAATCTACTACAAAAGGATATTCCCCCCGGCAGTAAATATAGCCCTGGGTAGACCCAATAGCAGCACCGCATATCGCCATACCTTCCAACAGTGCCTGAGCATTTTTCTCACAAATTATCCTGTCTTTATAAGTACCTGGTTCACCTTCATCCAGGTTACACACTACATACTTAACATCTGCCGGAGGTACAAAACTCCACTTCATGCCAGCGTTAAATCCGGCTCCACCCCGGCCTCTAAGTCCTGACTTCTTTACTTCATCAATTAATGCTTTAGAACCTAAACTACGGGCCTTTTCCAGTCCTTTGTAGCCGCCCACTTTAATATAATCCCCGGCATTTTCAGGATTTATCTTATCAGCATACTCCAACAAGACACGCATTTCTTCAGCCATTACAAACCCTCCTTTCTATTTTATTTTAAATTACTCAGTATTTCCGGCACTTTTTCCGGGGTAACGTTGTAAACAGGTTCACTGTTGATTGTAATCACTGGTGTTGCCTGACATTGCCCTACACATTCAGTGAGTTCCAGGGTAAATTTACCATCAGCAGTAGTATCTCCGACTTTGATACCCAGGTAGTTCTCAATAGCTTTTATCACCTTGTCAGCACCGGCAACATGACAGGGGGCACTTTCGCACATACGGATAATATACTTGCCTCGTTTTTCAACTGACAAGTAGGAATAGAACGTTGCTACTCCATAAGCTTGAGCTTCGGATAAGCCAAACACTCCAGCAGCTTCTTTAAATGCTTCCTGGGGTATATAATTGAATTCCTTTTGCAAAGCATGAAAAGCTTCTATTATTCCACCTTGTTTATCCTTACAACTGTCAATAATGTCTTTATAATTGGCCACTTTATCACCTCCTTTGCTAATTAAACTTTGCCCTTGGGCAAAATTGGCAAAAAAAATCCCCAATGTCCATTACTGCTAACGATTAAGTATTCAATATACAGTACGTACCTTCCTTCCCAAATAGTATTAATATAAGTCCGGCTTATATTATATATAAGCAATTTGAATATTGAATACTTGTTCCCAGGCTTAATCTATATATAAATTTTAGTTATATATTTGCAAAAATAAAATCAGAAAATTTAGGTATTTTTTAAGATGTTACATTCACGTATTATTGGTATAGCAGGATTTATAATATCTATGTAGAATATATTTATAGATAAATGACAATTTAAATGTGATAAAACTGGCAAATTGGCGATAAGAAAGGGGAAGAGGCAATGGCTGAACCTGATAAACAAATTGGAACACTGCTCGAAATTGATCTGACCGGCCAGGAAATAAAACAACGTATAATAAAACCTGAATTACGCAGATCGTTCCTGGGCGGCATTAGCCTAAATGCCAAGATTTTATTTGATGAACTCCCAGTTGGAACAGACCCGCTCGGCCCCGATAATATTCTGGTATTTGGGGTAGGGACCCTGGTTGGCACTCCTTTCCCCACTGCTGCCCGAACCGAAGCCTCAGCCAAATCACCGATAACCGGCTTATTTGGTACCTCTAACTCGGGAATGTTTTTCGGTACCCAGTTAAAAGGTGCTGGATATGATGGTTTGATTATAAAGGGGCGAGCATCGAAGCCTACTTATATCGTAATAGAAGATGATAAAATCGCCCTCGAGGACGCTGCCGCACTCTGGGGCAAAGACGCTTGGGGATCCTTGGATATCCTAAAAAAACGCCACTTTGGCAGTGAAATAGCTCTGATCGGCCCGGCCGGTGAAAATCTAGTCAAATTCGCCTGCATCGAAAATGGCCACTATGATGCCTGGGCACGTACCGGTCTGGGAGCCGTAATGGGTTCCAAGAATCTTAAAGCAGTGGTAGTGCGAGGAACGCGGGGAATTGTGCCCCACGATGTTGAATCTCTTCTGCAAGTAACTATCAAAGCCCGTAAAATGATTCAGTCCTCTCCTTTTTATAAACCTTTCAAAGCTTATGGCAGTATGAATGCTGCTTTACCCTATGGTAAATTTAAGGCCCTGAACGCCCATAACTTCACTCGGGGAGCTCTTCCCGATTGGAAAGATAATTTTGACCGGGCTAAAGTGGAAGAACTGATAAGAGGCAATATAGCCTGCCAGTCATGCATTATCGCGTGTGCTCACTGGGTGGAGATAAATGAAGGTAAATATAAAGGCTTAAGAATGAAAGATATGGAAGTAACCCCGGTTACGTCTTTTGGCTCCGGTTGCGGTCTGGGTTTGGAAGCCACGGTCAAGGCTGCCGAACTGGGACAGCGATATGGAATGGACATGGTTAGTACGGCTGGAGCTGTTGGTATGGCCATCGACATGTTTAGCCGGGGTATAATTTCTACTGAAGATACCGGCTATAACCTGGCTTTTGGCGATGATGAGTCAATTTTCCATTTGATGGACGATATCGCCCATCGCCGGGGTCTGGGCGATATACTGGCTGAAGGTACCCGGCAAGCAGCAGCCAGGTTTAATGGCGGCGATAACTGTGCTATGCAAATAAAAGGTCTGGAAATGCCAATGATAGATCCCCGGGGAAGGTGGTCAACCTGGACCCTGGGTATGCTTACTAATATCAGAGGCGGCGACCACTTACGCTGCCGTAATACAGTAGAAAACTTGCGTTTCAACGAAAATAAATATGATTATCAGAAGGAACGTTACGGTTTTGACCAGCGTATGTACGATAATCTGGACATGCCGGAAAACCTTAAGCAACAGGCAATTGATTTAGAAACTGATACAGTTGATATTGCCGTAATGTCCAAATGGTCGGAAGATTTAATTAACCTTTTTAATTCCGTAGGCGTCTGTATACGGCCTCCGGTTATGAATAATATTGGGCCCACCATAATAGCAGAAGCCATAACTGCGGTAAACGGCCTGAAAATCTCGGCTGAAGAGGTAATGCAGAGTGCCGAACGATCCTGGAACCTTATGAAGTTGTTTAATTTACGGGAGGGGGAGAAGCCTGAAGACTCCAAATTCCCCCGGCGTTTTTATACCGAAGCAATTAATGAAAAGATACTGGATGAAACTAAAATTCAAGAGGTTCTGCAAAAGTATTACCAATCCCGGGGTTGGGACGAAACTGGCCGGCCGACAGAAGAGAAGCTGAAGGAATTAGGGATTGAATAAGAGACGAATTCAACACAGAGGGACACAGACTAAGACGGAAGGACACAGATTATTTTTTAAAGACTTAAGTAATAATCTTCATAACACGGTTGTATTCTCCGGATATGGGGGTTTACATAGCCGGGTTAATGTTTTTTTAAAATTCTTCTGTGTAAATCCATAAAAATCTATGTACGAGCAAAGCGAGTCAGTGTTGAATCTGTTCACCAGCACATTGCGAAGAGGTGCAACCATGAGTAAACAAATTATTATCAATTCAGAGTTGTGTACCGGGTGCGGGTCTTGTGAGATGGCCTGTGCTATAAGCAAAACCGGGCAATGTTTGCCAGGTATAGCACGAATCAAAGTTTGGCGGGAAGAGACCCGGGGGATGTTTATTCCTATGACCTGTAATCAGTGTATAGACCCACCATGTGTTCAGGCCTGTTTAATGAATGTTATTTTTAAGAATAGTGATAATGGCGTTACCCTTCGTCACCTGGATTTATGTATTGGATGTCGCACCTGCCAGGTTTTTTGTCCCTTTGAAGGTTGCCGCTATGATTACTTGAATGACGTGATTGTTAACTGCGATCTATGCGGTGGGGACCCGGAATGTGTTAAATACTGTCCTACCGGAGCACTCAGGTATGAACAGCTCTTACCATCGTTAGATTATATTCGCATGGAGACAGCATTAAAAGCTATCGGATAAATTCTGCAGACGTTTAATATGGATCTTATTTATAAAGTGCATATGGAAAGATGGGAAAAGTTCTGATGAAAACTATTATTATCGGTAATGGTGCTGCAGGTAACAGTGCAGCTGAAACCATTCGCAAATATGATCAGCATAGTAAGGTTATAATGATTGCCCGGGAAGAATTTCCGGCTTACTCGGCCTGCGCTTTACCTGACTATTTATCCGGATGGATTAATAGAGACCAGATATTCATCAGACAATATAAGGACTATATAAATAATGGAGTTATTACCCGCTTCAATCAGAAAGTAACCGTTATTGATCCTATAAATCAAACTATATGTTTGGATCAAGATAAGATAAATTATGATAAATTAATCCTGGCTACCGGAAGCCGCGCCTTTTTACCTCCGGTTCCAGGTAATCACCTCCCGGGCAACTTTACCGTAAAATCAATAACGGATATTGATTCTATTATAAACCACCATCCCCACAGAACAGTTGTAGTTGGCTCGGGAAATATCGGAGTGGAAGTAGCGGAGGCACTTCATACCAGAGGATGCCAGGTTACACTGGTAGAACTGATGAGCCGTATTCTTCCGCGTATTTTGGATGATATCCCAGCCCGGTTGATTCAACATATTTTAATAGAAAATGGAATATCGGTACTCACAGGAGAAAATGTACTTCAGGTCAATGGTCATAATCATGTGGAAAGCGTTACAACTAACAACCGCACCATTACCTGTGATACAGTCATATGGGCTGCCGGAGTAAATCAGAATGTAGAAATAGCCCGGACCGCTGGAATTGAAATAGGCAACCTGGGTGGTATTAAGGTTAACTCGCACATGGGAACTAACATTAATCATATTTACGCCTGTGGTGATTGTGTAGAATCTATTAACCTGTTAACTGGTAAACCGGTGCTGAGCCAATTATGGCCCAATGCTAAACGCCAAGGACAGATAGCAGCACTTAATTGTCTGGGAAACCCGATCGCATATGAAGGTTCGTTAAATATGGTGGTAGAAGAAATATTCGGTACTAGCATGGTGTCAGTTGGATTGACAGGTGATGATCTGAAGAATCATCCGGTTCAGGTACTGGAAGACCAGGATGAAAAAACCTACTATAGAGTCTTACTGGTAAATGATCTTATTATGGGAGTCCAAACCATTGGTATTACCGAAGGATGGGGAGCTCTAACCGCCTTAATTAAAAGCCACACTCCAATCAATGAGGTTAGACGTATAATAGCCGACCCGGTTCTATGTAAAAAGGTTTCCTGGTATCTGCCAGCCCAGAGATTCCTTGGCAGGTGTTTGTAGAAGAATGGGAGGAACAAGGATGGAAAAAACAATAGTGATTGATTACCATAAATGTGTCGGATGTAAGACATGTGAAATCATTTGTTCTCTGGTACATGAGGGAATTTGTACTTCATCCTTATCCCGGGTACGAGTAGTGAAGGATGAAAAAGCTGGTTGGAATATACCTGTAACCTGTGCCATGTGTGAAAAACCGGTCTGTGTCAATGTTTGTCCGATAGGAGCAAATTTTAAAAGCCCGGGAAATGGTTTAGTGACCATTGATCAAACCAGATGTATTGGTTGTCGGCAATGTGTTATGTCCTGTCCTTTTAGCCACGTCAATTTCAATCCGCTCCAAGGAGTAGCCTTCAAATGCGACCGTTGTGAAGGAGATCCCCAATGCGTTAAATTCTGCTGGACGGAAGCTATATCCTATGTGCCATTGGATATAGCCGTAGAGCAAAAACGACAAATGGTAGCAGGTAAAATGTTGAGCGAATAATGTTCGGCGGGAATAGAATGACTCAGTCTAATGATACTGAATAAGAATTCAACATAGACTAGCTTCGTTTGAATACAGATTATCTAGATTAACTAGCAGATTTTTGATATTAATTGGTATCGGGGGGACATCTGTAGTATCCAAAACAATTTTTTGATAAACCCGAATCTTTCTGAAACTGCAAGCGAAGTTAGAATCCTTGGTTGCACTTATACCGAAGATACAAACATTTCATTAAATCAACACATCTATGTACGCTCATCACAGGCTCATGCCTTCCTCACCCGTGAAACCTTTATTAATGTAATATTAAGCACTATAGTTTCATTCGTTCGTAATACAAATATATTTCCAGCGATTTTTGATTTTGCACCGAACCTTTTTAGCATTCCGGGTATATATAGGTTAGATTGATGCGAAAGGAGGATAGTTTAATGAAAGACATTAGCCAAGAG
>JBDKUD010000015.1:0-6115 GCA_039679805.1 Syntrophomonas sp.
GTCTTGATCCGCAAAAGATGAGAGATGCTATTAAATCTAATACCCGTCTGATATGTATGCTGCATGCTTCCAATGTTATCGGAACTGTTATGCCGATAGGCGAAATTGGGAAAATTGCACGGGAAAACCATATTCTTTTTATGGTTGACACTGCTCAGACCGCCGGGATATTATCCGTAGACGTTGTAAGGGATAATATTGATATCTTAACCTTCACTGGTCATAAAGGATTAATGGGACCTCAGGGTACCGGGGGAATCTATGTTGGGCCAGAGTTAATCATCAAACCGTTAAAAGAGGGTGGCACCGGCTCTCTATCCGAGTTCCTGGAACAACCGCAGGTAATGCCGGATCTTCTGGAGAGTGGAACACCGAACACTCCGGGAATAGCTGGTTTGCTAGCCGGGGTTGAATTTATTGCCGCCACCGGTCAGGAAACCATAAGAAGCCGCGAATGTAACCTCACTGATCAACTTGTTCGGGGATTAAAGGAAATTAAGGGCGTTACTGTATACGGACCGGGGGATAGTAAACAACAGACAGCCGTAGTGGCTTTTAATATCGAAGGCGTTGATTGCGGTGATGTCTGTATGAGACTGGACTATGAATACGGAATCGTTACCCGCTCAGGATTGCATTGTGCTCCGCTGGCCCATCAGACCATGGGAACACTCGAGCTGGGGGCATGTCGTTTGAGTCCAGGCTTTTTTACAACCGATGACGAGATAGATAAGGTGTTGAAAGCTATTTACAATATCGCTAAGTGAGGCGAAGGGGACGCAATCAAGGGGACGGTTCTATTGATCGTCTTAGGACGAGTAATTTAATAAAAAGCCATAATCAAGATGCGTAATCCTACTATTCCAAGAGTAACGGCAAGAAGCCGCATGATACTTTTATCCCTGAACCGGGTCGAAAGCTTGGCGCCAAATTGTGCTCCTAATATTACCCCTATGGAGAGGGTAATTATCAGGGCAACCCCAGCTAGAACCTGGCTTGACGCTATATGTACTACAGTGCCGGTAAGAGACGTAACTACCAGCACAAAATGGGACGTGGCAGTAGCGATATGGGTTGGAAAGTTCAGAATATGGACGAGAACGGGAACATGTATTATCCCTCCGCCGATACCCAGCAAACTTGATATATAACCGATTAGAAAGCTTAATAATATTCCAATATAAGAGTTATAAGAAAAGCTATACCTTGTACCCTGACTGTCAATTATGGTTGAAGTTGTGTAGTAATCTGGATATTCCTGACTTCGACTTCTTGACTTTTCCGGTCTTATCATAAGAAAAATTGCTGCTGCTATCATTAACAGCCCAAAAGAACCTTCAAACAATTGACGGGGAATGTAATGTGTGGTTAAGGCTCCCAAAATTGCACCGGGAACCGTAGCCAGAGCAAAACGTAAACCCGATTTATAATCAATTCGTTTCATGCGAGCGTATGCCGCAGAGCCTGATAAAGAATTAAAAAAGACTACTGCCAAAGAAATGCCGGTAATTGCTTCCGGACTTTTATCGGGATAGAGCAAAAGCAAAACTGGAACCAAGATAACTCCTCCTCCTACCCCAATGAGAGTACCAAAAATGCCAACAGCAAACCCCAGCGGAATCAGCCATAGATACTGCCCAAGCATATGTTGCCTCCAATTTACTGGTTTCAATAAACTCTATTGTGACCATTTCCCAATACAAATTCAAGCTGAAGATTAGTATCTGGCATAAGCTCCTCGCCTCACTATTAATCAATCCGGAATAAACACAGGTTTACCACTGATACGTTCGACAGTTTCTTTTAGTTTCTGCATTAGGCGGGGGGCAGGTGGTTCAGTTTGTTCTAATTTATATTCCAGCCCGAGTATCTCCCATTTATGCTTTCCCAGGGAATGGTAGGGTAAAAGGTCGATTCTTTCTACACTATCCAGCCGGGATACGAAATTCGCCATATTGGCTATATCCTCATCTTCCGAGGTTAATCCCGGAACAACCACATATCTTATCCAGATGGGCACCCGTTTTTGGTTAATGAGCCGGAGATTTTCCAGGTTAAGCTTGTTGCTGGCACCGGTAATAAGTGTACTCTTTTCGTCATCCATGTGTTTTATATCGGCCAGAAAAAGATTAGTATAAGGAAGTACTTCTAAAACTATACAGGAAGAAACATACAGGGAAGTATCGATAGCTGTGTGAATTCCTGTTTCCATACATTTTTGCAGCAATTTCAATACAAATTCATGCTGTAACAAGGGCTCACCCCCGGAAAACGTAACTCCCCCTCCAGATGCATCATAATAGGGACGTCCACGATTTATGATTTTCATTATTTCTTCAGTTGAATATTCCCGTGCTGAAGCAGCCTGGCAATCCCAGGTATCAGGATTATGGCAATACTGGCACCGCAAAGCACAACCTTGCATAAAAACCACTGTTCGTATACCGGGCCCGTCCAGGGTGCCAAAGGTTTCAATTGAATGGATCTTTCCCGTCATAGCCTATATCCTTTGAAAAAAGGTGCGGGCTATTATTTCTTCCTGCAATTCACGGCTAAGCTTGGTGAAATGAACAGCATATCCTGATACACGGATAGTAAGGTCAGGGTATTTTTCTGGATGGTCCATAGCCTCTTTAAGAGTTTCCAAACTTACCACGTTCACGTTAATATGATGAGCATCTTGCTTAAAATAGCCAGTTAAAAGAGCTACCAGGTTATTAATCTGCTCAGCTTTGGTTTTCCCTAGAGCTCCGGGTATCGCAGAAAACGTGAAAGATATGCCATCACGGGCATGGCTATATGGTATTTTGGCTAGTGAGTTTAATGCTGCTATAGCTCCATGTTGTTCCCGGCCGTGCAGTGGATTAGCTCCTGGCGCCAAAGGCTCTCCCAGGTGTCTGCCATCAGGAGTTGAGCCAGTATGCTTGCCGTACATGACATTAGAGGTAATAGTAAGTACTGATAACGTATGCAGGGCATTTTGATAAGTGGGATATTTTTTAAGTTTACGGGAAAAAATTGTTACCAGTTCAGCGGAAATAGAATCAACCCGGTCATCATCATTACCGAATTTAGGAAAATCACCTTCTACCACAAAATCAGTTATAATCCCGCGTTCATCTTTAACTGGTTTGACCTGGGCATATTTTATGGCGCTAAGTGAATCTGCTACTACGGAAAGACCAGCAATACCAAAGGCCATGTAATAACCCGGAGCAGTATCATGAAGAGCCATTAATAAACTTTCATAAGCATATTTGTCATGCATATAATGAATCACATTCATGGTATTAACGTATAATCCGGCCAGCCAGTTCATTTGTGCCAGCAACCTGCGCCATACATCGTCAAATTCCAAATAAGGTTTATAATACACCGGCATTTCCAGACCAACCTGTTCTCCGGTCATCTCATCCTTACCCCCGTTTAGAGCATAAAGCAGCAGTTTGGCCAGGTTACATCGCGCTCCGAAAAGCTGGGCTTCCTTGCCCATTTTCATAGCAGAAACACAGCAGGCGATAGCATAATCATCCCCGTAATATTTACGCATAATATCATCACTCTCATACTGAATGGCATTAGTTTTAATGGACATTTCAGCACAAAATTCCATAAATGGCCGGGGAAGATGTTCAGACCATAATACGGTCATATTTGGTTCCGGGGCCGGTCCCAGGTTATTAAGGGTATTAAGAAATCGGAAGCTGTTCTTGGTAATCAAGGGACGGCTATCGATTTCCATTCCGCCAATAGACTCGGTTACCCAAGTGGGGTCACCAGCAAAAAGATCGTTGTATTCAGGGGTTCTCAGGTGTCTAACCATCCTGAATTTTATTACCAGATGGTCCATTAGTTCCTGGGCTTCAGCTTCATTCAGCAGTTCCGCAAGTAAATCTCGCTCAATAAAAATATCCAGGAAAGTTGAAACCCTACCCAGGCTCATAGCAGCTCCGTTCTGCTGCTTAACTGCAGCCAGGTATCCGAAATAAAGCCATTGTACTGCCTCACGGGCATTACCGGCCGGTTTTGATATGTCATAACCATAGGAAGAGGCCATTTTCTTAAGATCATGGAGAGCTTGAATTTGATCGAATATTTCTTCGCGCAGCTTAATATTATAATTGTTCATTTCCGAATTGATCAATCCCCGGTCGCGTTCTTTCTCTCTTAACAAAAAATCAACACCATAAAGAGGTACGCGACGGTAATCACCTATTATTCGGCCTCGACCATAAGAGTCAGGCAGCCCGGTTATGATACCTACACGTCGAGCCAGTTTCATCTCAGGAGTATAAACTGCAAAAACACCATCATTATGGGTACGCCGGTGGAGTCTGAAGAACTCAACCATCTTAGGATCAGGTTTATAACCATACGCCTCACAAGCACTAATAGCTGTCCTTAGTCCACCATAAACATTTATAGCTCTCTTTAAGGGGGTATCAGTCTGCAGTCCTACTACCTTTTCAAGATCTCGATCAATATAACCAGGGGGATGACTGGTTATCGTAATTGGCGTATCAGGGTCAACTGTCAGAACTCCGCCATTTTTTCGTTCCTGTTCCAACAACTCTTGACATTTGGACCATAATTTCTTGGTATTTTCAGTAGGCCCGGCCAAAAAACCGGCATTTCCATCGTAAGGTGTATAATTTTTCTCAATAAAGTCTCGTATATCTATCTCCTGCATCCATTTACCCGGCCTAAATCCATTCCATTCATGCATTGTGATTCCACCTTTATAGCTGAATTTATTTTATTTTTAGCATTTGGGTGGAAAAATAAACTTTAAGTTTGCCCGGATGACCGCATTAAAATAAAATGTTATCATTTTGTATAGCATTTAGAATTCAAGGTTGGTGTATTGATGATTGTTTTACAGGCCCATAACATTAGTAAGTCTTTTGGTGAAAGGCTGATATTTAGAAATGTATCTCTGGCAGTTAATGATAAGGAACGAATAGGAATTGTAGGTGTTAATGGCTCGGGTAAAACTACGTTGCTGAAATGCCTTACCGGGGCCTTATCTGCGGATGAAGGTGAGGTAATGGTTTCTGGTTTGAAGTCAACCGGTTATTTGGAACAACTTCCGGAAACCAAACCGGGTACCACTGCCTGGGAATCGGTAATGGGCGGCTTTTCCGCACTTATTGAACAACGCCTTCTCTTGCGTAAATTAGAACAGGATATGGCCCAAGGCGGAGCAGATCTGCAGAGGATAATGGACAGGTATGCACGGGTTACCGAAGAGTATGAACGGGCCAATGGTTATGCCTGTGAAAATTTTGCCCGCCGTATACTAAGTGGCCTCGCGTTTTCAGTCGAGGAGTTTGATAAGCCGCTGGATAATTTCAGCGGGGGGCAGAAAACCCGGCTTAACCTGGGGAGGCTGTTGGCTCTTACCCCGGACATCCTTTTACTGGATGAACCTACTAACCATCTGGATATCGATTCTGTGGAATGGCTGGAAGAATTTTTAAAAAGCTATCCGGGCACTGTTCTGGTTGTATCTCATGACCGTATGTTTTTAGACCGGGTGGCCACTCGGACAATAGAGATGGCAGGTGGAAAATTAAAGTCTTTTAACGGCAATTATAGTAATTATTTAAAAATAAAAGCTCAAGATGATGAGGCAGCCCGTCGTGCTTATGATAAGCAACAGGAATATATTCAGAGGACCGAGGATTATATTAGACGATTTAAAGCTGGAATAAAATCCAAACAAGCCCGGGGACGACAATTGCAGTTAGAACGTTTGGAAAGACTGGATGAAACCTGGCAGGACCAGGTTATCACCGACTGGAAAATACTAATGAAACAGGAAAGCGGTCAGGATGTGCTGACTATTGCGGATCTTTCCAAGTCATTTGGAGATTTAAAGATTTTGCATAATGTAAGTCTGAGAATACAAAAGGGAGAAAAAATTGCCCTGGTAGGTCCAAATGGCTGCGGTAAGACTACGCTTTTAAAAATGATAATCGGAGAGGCTGAACCTGATCAGGGGCAAATAAAACCGGGCAGCCGGGTAGATATTGGTTATTTTTCACAGGAGCATGAAGACCTGAACCCGGAGCATACCTTGTTAGAAGAGATATTATACAGCTTTGATTTAACT
>JBDKUD010000019.1:0-9408 GCA_039679805.1 Syntrophomonas sp.
CAGATCAGCGGTTGTCAGGTACTTTCAGCACCCAGCCAGTTCTTAAAAAATTTTTATCCGTTATGATGGGATTGAGATCCACGATGGCTTGTACGGTCGTTTTGAAATAATGCGCAATCCTCACAATATTATCACCACGTACGACTGTGTAATACGCGTATCTTTGTCCTGCGCCGCCGGACACCTCGCCTAGTTCGGAATCATTCAGTTGTTCGTTTGACATGATAATTACCTCCAGTATTTTATAGAGATGTGCTGGCGGATCTTCTTATTCTTTCATGATCTTATCGCCTTTTCGCCTGCAACCCATAATAGCACATTTATGGGAGACCGGCTTCCCTTTCACCTTCCCATACTTATCTGCGGAGAAATGTATACTGTCAAAGCATAATTGGAGGCAAATTATGGTTGTTTGTTGCCGCCATAATTACTATGCTTATAAATAAGGAATTGTGCGGAAATGTAGGAATTAATCTGTAAATATGTAATAAAGAGATGAAACCCGGACAAGTTTCTTGTAGCCTTGACATGTGATTGAAAACTGGTACGGAATAGAATGCACCCAGGCCAGGTAAAAACGGCTGCAGGATGAATCAACAGCCTATCCGGTCAAAATTGATGTATTTAGCCTCTTTATCTATGCATTATGGGTCGAAAGAATCAACTACTATGGAAAGCAAAGGACTGTACTGAGTTGCCGTTATCAGCACAAAGTGTTTAGGCAATTAGCTTATCAATCCGGAAAAGCGCTGCACCAGCTCTAATATCAGGGACTAGACCTTACTCTTGCGGAATTCGGTTTATGTCTATTAGTAGAAGTTGGTTATATAAGGTATTTGATAAAGTTAACTGAATAATCAGTTGTTTTTCTGAGAGGGGGATAAAATGGGGGGTAATACACTTGTACCAGATAAACTGCATGGATACACACTACAAGTACGTCACATGATGCACGAATTAATATCTCTAGACTTAGAAAGAGTGGTCAGTATCGAGGCATTGGATGATGTTGCAGTTGAATCAAACGATGTGGTGATTGCCGGGCAAATCAAAAGTGTTCAATCAGATAATAATCCTGTAGCTAATCGTTCAGCTGTATTTTGGAAGACATTATATAATTGGTTCCAGTATGTAAAAAATGGGGATATACCTCTGAAAAAAGCAATCTTCCAATTTATTGCTGTCGCAAATAGAAGAATTGAATCGGGAGCTATTCCAGAATCGTTTGCAGAAGCCAGCAACATTGAAATGGCCAAAGCAGCTCTCTTAAAGGCAAAAGACGTCATTTGGGGTATGGAAAATGAGCTGAAAAGTCAAGTCCCAGACAGCTACAGTGAATATTTAGAAGTTCTTTTCGATCCAATTAACGAAGGTATTGTTGAACAAATAATTCAATCCATGCAAATTCACATATATATTAAAGACTACGATATTAAACTCTTCGAAAATTTTTGTAGTCAAACTATCCCACCAGAATATGCAGAAGAGTTGTTTATTTATATGCTCGGGTGGATTCATGAGCAAGTGAACGCTGAAACCAAAAAAGGAAAACCTGCCTATATTTTATGTAAAAGCTTTAGAGATACACTTCAAGCCCAAATTAGAGGGCGCGACCTTAATAAGGCATTTTCATGGATTGCAGTACAACCCAGTGAAAAGGAAACTCGGTCAGAGTTAGAGCGCCATGATACATATATCAAGCAATTGGTTTTTATTGAACTGGATGATTCGCTAAAACTACAAGCGGCTAGTGATTTTTTACGGACAAGTGCAGAAAAAACAATATGGGCTGAACGCGGAATAGTAACTTCGCAAAGCTTTACCGAATATCATGATAGGCTTGCTCGAATGTGGGGAAATCAATTCCAACTTGTTTCACTAACACCTGCTCAATCAATTGCAGAGAATGGAAAAAGATTATACTTTATTTGTCAGGAAGCAGTTCAAAGTATAAAAGTACAAGGTAATGATACTCCTGAATTCTTTGGAGCAGGGTCTCTTCATGCCCTTGCAAATGAACCACCTGAAGAACCACGAATTGGTTGGCATCCTACATATAAGGAATTACTAAAGTCAGGTGGTGATTTTGATGGATAACATTAATAAAGAGATATATCTTGTCCAGAACCCTTCTATTGGCGCAGCGATAATTTGGAGATTTGTTTGCGGATATTATAGTAAAGACAATAAACCAGTCCCTTTTCCATTGCTATTTCTTGTCTTGCCTATTATTTTTCGACAAGATTTGTGTGATGTAATTAAAAGCACACAAAAAAGGTCTGGTCTTTCAAAGGTTTCAGAAAAACTCTTTAGTAACCATAGTAATGATCAGTTATATTATGTTCATAATTCTGCAGATCAACAGAGACAACTTTCTTTATCTTCCATTAACATTGGCATAATCACCAAATTATTTGTAATTGACATAAAATCTGCACAGGTATTTCCATTAACTCAATCTAATAAAACAGGACTTTCTGAGTCGACGAAAATTCTTCTAAATGCAGCCGAAAAATTGGGCCTTTGGTGTGCAGAATTAACATTACATGAAATCAGTACTCTTCTGAAAGTGAGGTTTTAGTATGATATTCTCATTAAACTCAATTTTGCTGTGGCCCAGGAATACGGATTTTGCATATAAGAGGCTCCCCTTAGAGCCTGATAAAGTAAATATTATAACTGGTTCATCCCGAACAGGTAAATCTGCCATTATCCCTATTATTGACTATTGTTTAGGTTCTGATAAATGTACTGTTCCAGTTGAAACAATAAGAAATGCTTGTGAATGGTTCGGAGTATTGTTTGATCTTGAAAATGAGCAACTTTTATTATGTCGAAAAGAACCAGGGGAGAAAAATGCCACTAATGAAATGTATTTTGCTAGAGAGCAAGAAATAATTATTCCAGAAAGAATAGATTCAAATACTACAACACCATCAGTTAAAAATATACTTAATGAATTGTTTTCTATGTCTTTTCTAGATCTGGATCCTACGAATAATAATTTTTCTTCTCGCCCATCTTATAGAGATTTTATGGCATTCATTTTTCAACCACAAAATATAGTTGCTAATGCGGATGTCCTTTTTTACAAAGCTGACACAAGTGAGCATCGGCAAAAACTAATCAATATTTTCCCTTATGCGTTAGGAGCAGTAACTCCTCAAATATTAGCAGCTAGGCAAGAAATAGAACGCTTGCGTAAAGAAAAGGATAGATTAGTAAGAGATTTAGATAATATCAAAGATGTAGCGGAAAACTGGAAACAAGAAGTGCATTCATGGATTACACGTGCTCGTGAATTAGGGCTAAGTACATATGTGTGGAATGAAAGTGATAGCTTTGAAACACAAGTACATCAACTACGGCTGATCGCTGAGAAAAGTGAAATTGAATCAAGTATATCCGCAATTAATATCCAAGATGTTTCTGAAGAGCTTGTTATGTTGCGCAAGGAAGAGCAGAGAGTATCTTCACAGTTATTTACTTCTCAAAAAAGATACTCTGAAATGAAACAATTATCCAGCTCAATTGGACAATATGATCGTTCTTTACAAATACAATTAAACCGGTTGGATATATCTACGTGGCTTCGTACAATGGCTAAAGATGGAAGTGCTTGCCCTATATGCGGAAATATACACAACGATTCGATAAACGTTTTGGATGAACTATGTAATGCAATTGAAGAAATAGAAAAAACTGCCGGAGACATGAGAGTTGTTCCAGCCGCATTTGAACGTGAGTTGCAGACAGTACAGAAAGAAATTCAATATCTTTCCGAGAAAATATCGGCAATAAGAAGGCGTATAGAAGAAGAAAGTGGTAAGCATCAAGATAACGCTGATAAAAAATATACCTTAAGTGCTGTATCTCGCTTTCTTGGACGAATGGAGGTAGCAATTCAGACTTATGAAAGAATTGGAGCAGATAGTGAATTAGAGCAAAGAATTCAGGCGATCGAAAGTCGACTATCTGAACTACGCAGTATAGTGAATGAAAGTGAAATTGAAAAAAAAATCAGGGCTTCCTTGCGTTATGTAGAAACTGAAGCAAATAAAATTATTTCTGGACTAGATGCTGAACGTCCGGATGATCCAATTGAATTCATTATTAAAGATTTAACAATTAGTATAAAAAATAAATCTGGCCGTAGCGATTATTTGTGGGAAATTGGAAGTGCTTCAAACTGGCTAGCTTATCATATTGCGTTGAGTTTAGCATTTCAGAAGTTTTTCCAGGAGCGCGGGAAAATAAGAATACCCAACTTTTTGGTTTTTGATCAGCCAAGCCAAGTTTATTTTCCTCAAATACCTGCCCGTAAAAACATAGAAGAAAATATTATTCTAAATGATGAGGACAAAGAAGCGGTGAGGAAAATATTTAGAGCATTATCAAAGTTTATTGATGAGACAAAAACAAATGTACAAATTTTGGTGATGGAACATGCTGATGAAGATGTGTGGGGAGATATTGATAACATTAATCTTGCAGTAAGATGGCGTGGCAATAAAGAAAAACTAGTACCGTTGGATTGGCTGTAATAATAATATTACTTGAGATTAACTAATTGGGAGTTCTTCCATAGTAAAATGCAAAGGACGTTATACTACCGAGTGACAGGCTGACGGGGTTGTTGACACGATTCAAATAGAAAGAAAATATGTCAGTAACCCCGTCCCCTTGACATTCCGGCGTTCAAGTTAAATATGGTGATGTTTCGGGTGGTGCCAGCGGTGATGTGAATGAATTGGTTGCTCAAGCAATTGATGCATTTAAGATGCCTTTTTATGATGTTTATTCCCGAAATAGAGTTAGAATTTCAAAACTCATTATTGCTGTATCTGGAAAGTTCACTCTAAACGCTATTGAAAAAATTGTGGAAGGGATCACAGACTACCCCTTGAAGAACAATCTCATCTTTATCGATGGAGAAAAAATACAAACTTTGTTAGAACGCTATAGGCGATTTTAGGGAGGACCCTATTATGGGTGAACGCACATTTGAAGATGTAAAAAAATATGTTGAATGGCAAAGTCAAGATAAGTGCAAAGTTTTAAGCGCAAAGCCAGAGCACAATTTTGATGATCTCAGAGTAGAGGTTTGTGTTTGGAATGTTAAAACAGATACAGACGGGGATTGGTGGGTAGTAGAGGGTGACACTGTTCCAATGAACTTATATCCGCAGAGCGCATATTATTTTGGGGCAGATGAGGTTTATTCGTTCCACATGGGATTGATGCAAAGAATGAGTGCTTCTCATAGCAAATACGACCCAGACGCTTTTGTGCGTGGAGTAACTCTGGGGGCAGAGATTGCGCCGCAGCTTCTGAGAAAGCTAAAAAGTGTTGCTTTATTAATAAATACTGCTGAAGAAATTGAAGACTTCCAGTCGGTAGGTGTTCAATGCAGGGAAATACTTATTGATCTTGGAAATCATATTTATGAGCCAACTAATGAAATATACTGGATACATAAAATATGTGCAATTTCATTGGTATTTCTTAATTGAAGAAATTATTTTAAGGGGTATTAGATATGGTAGATTACATTAAAATGAAAGATTTCCTGTGTAGAGCTATTGGGAAAAAAGAATCTGAGGAAGCCGACTATAATATTATTATTGATCTTTCGCGTAACCGGTATGGCAACGCTCAAATAGAAGAAAAACAGTTAGTTGTGCAAGATATTGAACTATTGAACATTTATAACAAAACTACATCTATGCAGTATGATGGAATGATTTTATATACCAACTCTTATTATGAAGTGGCTATGGATTTAGATTATCCAGGGATGAGTCATAGAGATGTGTTTTCTTTAGTAAACGATAGCGCTAATGGAATAAGCTATGAATTGAACAGGCCATCAGCTGAATACAGTTTATACTTAATCGGTAATTTAATAGAACTACGCCAAGATCCTGTAATGAGGCGCAGGATACCTCCAATAATAAGTAGGCTGCGGAGACCTCTTGACTATCGATTTAATTCTGATGAAGTAAAAGAGTTGTCAATTGAGGATGTATTGTCTCGTATGATAGGGGAGTTATCAATAAAAATACGTTCGACTAACCCACGAACGCTTACAGCATTTAAGGATTTATGCTCTGCATTTGCTTTTGAATTTATGTATCAGACTGATATGGCACTAATTGAATATAAGGCAATAGATGATGTGTTTAACATAAATATGTCACCGCGTAACAGGTTTGATATTAGCGCACTCGATAAGCCCCCTTTGCGAATATATACAAATGATGTTGTTGATTATTATAAATTAGCACTGTCTTCAAATGATCCGTATATTAAATACATATCGTTTTATCATATAATGGAATATTTTTACGATGAAATATTTAAAAAGCGTCTTGTGGATGATTTGAAAAATAAAATAACACATCCGACTTTTTCATATAAAAACGACGATAAGATATATGATATGGCTCTGTTCATAAAGAATAGACTAAAGATGAATGCCCAGGATGGACAAGGTAATGAATTGGAATCTTTGAAATTCGTTCTTTCAGAATTTATTAATATTGATGATCTAAAAAAACGTATTAATGATATAGATGAAACTGCATTATCATACTATCAAGAAACAAAAGTTCCTTTTTGCAATGCTACTGCAATAAGTTGGAATGATCCACAAAATATTGTCACACAATTAGCAAAGCGAATTTATTACACTAGGAATTCTTTAGTTCACAGTAAGAGTGGTAAAAATAATGAACGTTATCGTCCATATGAAAATGAGAAGGAATTGCAAAGAGAAGTACCTTTAGTAAAAGCAGTCGCTGAACTTATTATTATAAATTCTAGTGGCACACTGTAGGAGTACGAAAAGTGCGGTCTCGGACACCGCTGTAATTTTTTTATTAACGTTATCCATATTTTAACAAGGAGCCTATACATGAATATCACCCTTCGAATAGAGGAAGAGAAGGATTTTCAAACAGTAGAGAACATAACCATAGAGGCATTTTGGAATGTTTACCGACCAGGCTGCAGCGAGCATTTTATTGTGCATAAATTGAGAAGTTCCCCGGCCTTTATAAAAGAACTGGACTTTGTTGCCGAACTTGGCGGAGAAGTGGTTGGAAATATCGTATATAGCAAAGCGGTGGTTGTTACTGATGCAGGCACCAGGCATGAAGTAATCGGTTTTGGGCCGCTCAGTGTTTTACCGGCCTATCAAAAGCGGGGAATAGGTGCAAAGTTGATGGAACATACGGTTGAAATTGCAAAAGATATGGATTTAAGGCCATTATTATTTTCGGAGATCCCGCCTATTACCATCGTTTTGGATTTGTAAATGCAGAAGCATTCGAAATTCACACGTCTGAGGGAGAAAACTTTGACCCGTTTATGGCCAAGGAATTGTATGCTGGAAGCCTGCAGGGGATTACGGGCCGGTATTTTGAGGATGCGGCTTTCAATGTAAACGAAGAAGAATTAGAATTGTTTGACCAGGGGTTTCCACCCAAGCAGAAGGAAGTTACTGATACCCAGTTGTTTAAATAACGTTAAATCATTCGTGGGAGACGTGCTTATCTAGCTGAGTTTGTGAATAAATTCACTATAATGAGATGAAACTAAAATTATAAGATGCTACCCTGACAATTTATGATTCCAGTTTTAAAACATCCGTAGCAAAAAGGCTCTATTTTCTTAAAGAGCCCATTCTATTATCACTCTTCAATTGTAATAATGCCATTCTTTTTCTCATAGTCAGCTATATATTTTTTAACGGCAAATTCAATCTGCATTGCGATAGAACGGTTTTCGGTATCTGCTATTATTTTTATTTTGTCAAAGACTTCATCTTGAAGGCGCAAAGTAAATTGCCTTTTATCGGCCATAAAGTCACTCCCTTGAGTCAAAGTGAATTCACTATGATTATTACCATATCACCTAAGATTAAAAATGTAAGAGTCATAAAGAATCTATTGTAATTAAAAAGACTCTAATATAAACTAAAAATATCCAAATGGATATAATACCGTAATCAGGGAATCAGAAAGGCCAGGTCAAAGCTTTGGCGGTGAGTTTGGGAGAACAAATCCGTGAGATTCGTTCCGCTTTAGGGTGGAGCCAATTCCGTTTGGCCGAAAAGGCGGGTATTTCTCAGTCGGTGATCAGTGATATCGAATCTGGGAGGAGAAACAATCCCAGCATTAAAACCCTGTGGAAGATAGCGAAGGCTTTAGGAGTATCGTTATCAGAGCTTTTAAATATACAATCACTTAACTCTCTAATGGATAAGGAATGACGATAGGGACATTATTACCTCTGTAGTCCCATGACATTTGGCGAAAATAATGATTCAACGATCACACTTGTAGTGCGTAAAATTGTAAAAATGTAGTCCTATGTCATACAATTAATGCATGACTACGTTTAACATAATACATTGTGAGCTCGGTGGGTTATACTTCCTCCACAGTTGGATGAATGATTTGCTCACAAGTTCTTGATTAATGTAGGCAATGATTATATAAAAACCAGTTATTTTACTGGGATTCATGTTTAAATGGTTATAGAGCCATTGAAAGTCCGGAGGTATATGATGGTTGACTATCAGGAAATCCAATCCATAAAGGAACAGGTTATCCGCTTATTCAAGCCGGAGAAGATACTCATGTTCGGCTCCCAGGCCAAAGGTTCTGCGAGGCAACAAAGCGATATCGATCTTTGCATCATTTTGAATACCGATAACAAGCGGGCTTTATTGGCGGATATGTATTTGCAGATAGACAGCAAAAGACCGTTAGATCTCATCCTTTATACTCCTCAGGAATGGAGCCAGGTGGTAGGGGAGTCAGGGACATTTGCTTATATGATTGCCGAGAAGGGGGAAGAGATATATGGTCGATAGTAAGAGATTCCAGGATTGGCTGGATAAAGCCGGCAAAGATTTGGAGGCTGCCAGGATTCTCAAACAACATGATTCTTTCAATGATACCGTCGCTTTCCATTGTCAGCAGGCTATTGAAAAGGCATTGAAAGGCTTCGTCCTCTATAAAACCTCAGAATTGGCAGAAGGGCACAGCCTGGTATATCTATGCAAACAAGCTGCTGCCATCGATATTACGTTTAAAACCTATCTAAAAGACTGCGCTTATGTCAACCAATATTATATCGAAACACGATATCCAGCCGACTTCCCTCTAGAAGTATCAGATGAAGAGGCATTAGAGTGCCTTGCCATTGCTGAACGAATTTACGAGCATATCGATTCAACAACTCAATAATTCCCTACAGCATGGTGCTCAATGAAACAAAGGTTTAAACTTATTTCAGCACCATACTGGCCCGTAATGATTTCTTCTCTTTGCCTATGGTGTCGGTCTTCTTCATAGCGTTAACAAGCGTATCCACCTTGATTTGAAAAGGCTCATGATA
>JBDKUD010000040.1:0-5146 GCA_039679805.1 Syntrophomonas sp.
TGACTCTTTCCTGCAGCAAGCTATCCTCGATATCACTGCCCACTACCTGCCCGTATTGATCAACTACCATCATGGCACCGGGTGGGCAATTGTTCATGAAGGTTGAAGAAATAACCGTAACCAGGGCTAATTCTTCTTGGTTATCCTGCTTATCTGCTATCATACGCATAAGATCTGACACACCCAAATCTATCACCTCAATTGAATAGTACCTTATATTTATATACATTCCCACTATAACAAATTATTAAAGGTCTGGTAACAAATAAAAAAAACGCCGCAGTAATTTGCGGCGTTTTTAATCTACCTACCGAATTGTTACTTTTACGGTTTTCATTCCCCAGTTCAAGGCTTGTTGGTGAGTGTCGAAGAAGAGATCGATGCGATTACCTTTGATAGCTCCGCCCTGGTCGGCAGCTATTGCTTCTCCGTAGCCTTCCACATAGAGTTTGGTTCCCATCGGAATGACATTGGGATCAACGGCAACAATTCCTCTAGCTAAAGGAAGCCCAATGTACGAAGGTTGTCCATAGTACGGGTAGTTACACTTATAACAGCCGTCATAACCGGTTGCTACCATGGTTATAACCTTGCCGCGGGAACCACCTCTGGACACTGTTGATCCGGATGAACTGGTTGATAGTCCCAGAGCTTGTCTGGTTATTGGTCCAACTATACCATCAACACCAATACCAGCAGCTTTTTGGAATCTGATTACCGCCTGATATGTTTTGGGACCAAATATACCATCAGCAGTTCCACACCAATATCCTTTGGTATTTAAGGTTTGCTGCACTTGTACTACCTCTGTGCCGCGTGAACCCCAGGAAAGGTTGGAGGCTGCCATAGCATTATCGCTTTGGGTTAAGAATAAGCCTGTAAGTAAGAATGATAAAATGAGAACGGGAATGATAAGCTTTTTACTTAACATGTATTAACTCCTTTCTAAACTGTTTTTACTTGTCTAAGAACAGAATTTTGCTTCATATGCCGTTGACGAAGCAGTTTAGCAGGTAGTACTGGTATAAAGTTTAAAGTATTGGTGATTATTGTACAAACAGGCTATACACGGTCTGAAATGGACAAGTATAGCTATGATTGGAAGTCCTCTGACATTTTGCCAAGTTCTAAGGTTTCTTTGGACATCCTTTGCGATGGGATAACATGGCATGTTATACTAGGAGCCGAAAAGCAAAGTATTAATCCATTGCGATTGGGTGCTATGGTAATAATTGTTAAAGACGGGTGGAATTAATGATTAAATTCCCTGATATTGATAGGCGCATATTTTATTGGTGTGTAGTAGGAAGCCACAACTACAATCTTAATGATGCGGATTCTGACCGCGACTATAAAGTGTTCGTGTGTCCAACATTTGATGACCTGTATAACGGTTATCAGTATTCAACTTCCCGTGTGGGGACAGAACTGGATTATAATGCTCACGATATACGTAAATTGACTGCCTTGCTATGGAAGGGCAATATAAATTTTATAGAAACATTGTTTGCAGATGAATACCGGGCAGCAGAAATAGGGGAAGGGCTTTTCGCTGACGTTTTAGCCCGCCGGGAAGATTTAGCCCGGATGAACCTGCCTAATCTATGGGATGCCTGTCAGGGAATGTACCACAACAAGTTCAAGCTTCTGGAGAAAGGTACATCAGGTACGAGGCACCTGGTTAATAAATACGGGTATGACACCAAGCAGGCACTTCACTGTTACCGATGCCTGGATTTACTGGAGCGTTATAATGCCAATGGCTTTACAGACTTTAAGCAAGCTATTTGGTATGAAGAGGGTCCGGAACGGGATTTTATTAGGAAAATAAAACAAGGTAGTTTTACCCTAAACGAATTCACAGGTATGGTTCAGATAAAACAAAAGGCAGTAATCCGGTTGGGAGAAATCTATAAGAGCCAGGCAACAAATTCCGACTTACACAACTGGTTGAATAATCAATTAAGGGAACTTATTAAAGCAGTGATTACTGGCTTAAGATAATTACATGCCATCACCGGATCACACTATTATTGTTATAAAATATATTTTTGGTACAAATTCCGACATAATATGCCATGCGTAATAGGTTATTGTTATAAGGAGGGATGGATAGTACCTGAGGAGGATGTTCTAATGGAGGATTCAGATAAAACAAAAGAGCAGCTTATAACTGAACTGGCTGAATTACGGCTAAAGATTCAGGAACTGGAAGTTCCCCAAAAAGACCCCTCCCTTATCCCCTTAGTTGCTGAACCGTCTTCTAGCGATCGGGTCTCTACTGACAGGCACGATTTTGTTCCAGAAAATTGCGGATACCAACAACCAGATAAAAACTCAAGAAAATATCACATCTCAGAACTTATAGATATGCCTCTGCTGCAACAATTATTTGATTCTTTTTTTGAACTAACGGGGATAATGTATGCCCTTCTTGATGTGGATACCAATATTCTGAGCAGGTCAGGCTGGACTGATATTTGCCTCAATTTTCACCGTGCCTGTCCACAGACCGAGTGCAGGTGCAAGCGAAGCGATTGCTATATAAATGACTGTCTGCAAGATGGGCCTTATATTAAGTACAAGTGTGCGAACGGACTCATAGAATATGCCACCCCTATCATCGTGGAAGGCCAACACCTGGCCACTATCTATATGGGACAATTGTTTAATGAACCACCCGACGAGGATTTTTTCCGCCAACAGGCTCAAGAGTTTGGATTTGATGAAACCGCTTACCTTGAGGCAGTTCATAAAGTTTGTATTATACCTGAACATCGCATTAAACCTATTATGGAATTTTACTCCAAACTAGGGCAAGTTATGGCTTCTATGGGGCTGGAACGATTACAGCGGATAGAGGCGGCAGACCAGGTAATAAGAGAACGCGAGGAACGGCTCAGGATGGTTTTGGAAGGTAGTAACGATGGCTTTTGGGATTGGAATACGGAAACGGGTGAGATATACTTAAGCTCGCGCTGGTCAGAGATGCTTGGATACTCACCGGAGGAAATAAAGCTAGATATCAACATGTGGAAAAAGCTTATCCATCCCGAGGATGTCCACCATACCTGGAAGACGCTTAATGAACATATGGATGGACGATCTGACAAATATGAAGATGAACATCGAATGTTAACCAAATCTGGTGAGTGGAAATGGATTATGGATCGCGGACAAGTGGTAACAAGGAATAAAGTAAACCAACCACTGCGTATAGCGGGGACAATGTCAGATATTACGAATCGTAAAGAGGCGGAAATGGCATTAATTTTATCTGAGGAATGTTTCTCCAAAGCATTTAATGCCAGCCCGGTCTTAATGACTATTACTACGCTGGAGGAGGGAAGATACATTAAGGCCAACAATGCCTTCCAGCGTACTACGGGATATAGCCATGAAGAGGTAATTGGGCAATCATCGTTACAGCTGGGATTTTGGCCGAATACTGCTGATCGTTACGTGATAAAACGCAGGATCATGGCTAACCAGTCTGTTGAGGACATGGAAATTCGTTTCTGTACGAGTACCGGGGAACAAAGAACGGGACTATTCTCTGCCCGGCGTCTTGATGTTCATGGAGAAGTATGTATGCTCAGTGTACTAATGGATATAACTGAGCTTAGAAAGATGGAAGCTGAAATGACCCGCTTGGATAGGCTTAATGTAGTAGGAGAAATGGCAGCCAGTATTGGCCACGAAATCAGGAATCCAATGACCACCGTACGCGGTTATCTGCAATTTTTACGGGAGAATGAGGACTACAGCCAAGAGATAGAATGTTTTGATCTAATGATTGAAGAACTGGATAGAGCCAATTCAATAATCACCGAGTTTCTTTCCCTGGCCAAGGATAAGATAGTAGAACTTAAATTAACAAGCCTTAATGCAATAATAAACAAATTATTACCATTAGTTCAGGCCAAGGCTATGAGCCGAGACCAACAAATAAGGCTAGAATTAGGTGATTTGCCTGATTTACACCTCGATATTAAAGAAATCCGTCAGCTAATACTTAATCTGGTCAATAATGGGATGGAATCAATGCCATCGGCCGGAGTCGTTACCATAAAAACGTTTATGGAGAAGGAAATAGTTGTATTAGCAATTCAGGATCAAGGCCACGGAATAGACCATGAACTGCTGGATAAGCTGGGTACACCCTTCTTAACCACCAAGGACCAAGGAACGGGTTTGGGGCTGGCGGTTTGCTACCGGATAGCAACCCGGCATAATGCTGCCATTAATATAGAAACCACTTCAAACGGCACCACATTTTTCGTTCGATTCCCAATTCAATAGTTTTAACTATTGTTAATATTACTTTGGCTTATCTCACTCGTTTATTGGGTGAGATTTTTTATGCTTTGTTTGAATAATATTACAATTATTTGGCAGGTCACTGATTACGACCTTCGTTAACGTATACAGAATACTTGCAGGAATACAATAAGCTCCAAAGGAAATCAGCGCATTTTTACTGAATTGATTAACATATCAGAAAGTAACTTTTTGGGGGGAAATATTAGCAATGGAGGATGTCTTGATAAGACCTGCTAAGGAAGATGATTTGGAAGCCATTTTATCTTTATATGCTCAGCCTGATCTAGATAATGGTGAAGTTCTTACCAAGGAACAAGCAGTTGAGGTTTTTACCAAAATGCAGCGATATCCCGACTACAAAATTTATGTAGCTGAATCTGGCAGCACAATAGTAGGAACTTTTACCTTACTTATTATGGATAACCTCGGACATTTAGGGGCTCCTTCCGGGGTAATAGAGGATGTTGCAGTCGATCCTAAATGGCAGGGGCAAGGAATTGGAACTAAAATGATGCAGTATGCAATGGGTATTGGCCGGCTTCGCGGATGCTACAAGGTTGCGCTTTCTAGTAATGTTAAAAGACGAAGAGCACATCATTTTTATGAAAAGGTAGGCTTTTCAAAACATGGATACAGTTTTTTGGTTGATTAAGAAAGATAATTTTTAACAGCAAAACGTATGATATCTCCGCGACTAATGATACCTGCAATTTCTTATCCTTAATATACCCTACAAGTATTATAATACTTAAGAGAAAAAGGAAACTACCAATAGATGTAAAAATTATCCGTATTTTTTCTGTTTCGCATTGTAAAAGTTAAT
>JBDKUD010000401.1:0-4041 GCA_039679805.1 Syntrophomonas sp.
TGAATCACCCGGATGCCAAAAAATACGACCTGAGCCATTTCAAGATTGGTGCATTTGGCGGTGCCGCCATCTCTGCCGAGACGGTGCGTCAGCTTTCAGAATGGATACCAGGAATTAAATTGCATAATACCTATGGACTTACTGAAGTGTCCTCACCAGGTACATTGACGCCTGATTCGGCTGTAAATGCAGCCACTATTGGTTTTCCCTCACTAGTGTCGGAAGCAAGAACTGTAGATCCGGAAACTGGCGAGGAATGTCCTGTTGATGTTGAAGGCGAACTGTGGATTAAATCGCCGAATGTGACCAAAGGTTACTGGGAGATGCCTGAAGCTACGGCAAAATCAGTTACGGATGGTTGGCTGCATACCGGAGATATTGCCGCTATAGATGAAAAGGGGTATGTCTATATTAAGGACAGGTTAAAAGACATGATCAACCGCGGCGGTGAAAAGATATTCAGTGTTGAGGTAGAAGATGTATTATATACCAACCCCAAAATATTAGAAGTAGCAATAGTAGGAGTACCAGACGAAAAGTTCGGCGAATTGACTAAAGCCGTTGTTGTTCCCAAAATTGGAGTTACACTCACTGAACAGGAAGTTAAAGATTGGGTTATGGACAGGATGGCAAAATTCAAAACTCCTACTTATGTAGAGTTTATAAAAGAACTTCCTAGGAATGCCGCCGGTAAAGTCATGAAGAAAGAATTGCGCTATATTCCGGAAAAAGAAACTGGCGTAGCAACTCAGGCAGGGTAAAAGAAAGAGGTGCAGCCAGAGTTTTGTTAAACCAAAGCCAAATTAAATTGATAAAATAAATTACCACATAATGGGGATGTTTTTACACCCCCATTATGTATATAAAAGGGGAAATGGAATAGCAGCAGTTCCAATTAACAATTCCCCTGCAAATGTATAAATAGCCGGGTGAAATGTTTAGCTTGTGCTTAAGTATCCAAAGAAGGAATGATAAAGATGGTGCTCAAAGAATTAACCTATCAAGGGAGGGTTAAATAATGCATTATCAACCTATACAGGCGCCAGAGGGAAGAGCAAAACCGCCTGCTTATAAAATAATGACAGCTCAGGAGGCTATAACAAAATATGTTACTGAAGAATGCTATCTGGGCATAACTATAAGTCCGGTACCAGCGTCATTGATTTGGGAGATGGTACGGCAGCGGGATCGTATAAAAACGTTAGATATCGTTATCACTAGTCAGAACAGTATGGCTTCTATTTTAATTGGATCGGGACTGGTCAGAAAAATTGAAATGGCTTACAACTGGGGAGCAATTGAGGGCGAAGATAAAGTCTTCCGCCGGGCGGTAGAACAAGGAATTCCCCGACCTCTGGAAGTTGAGGATTATAGTAATATGGGAGCAGCCATGAGGTGGTTGGCTGCTGCAATGGGGCTTGACTTTATGCCCACCAAATCGCAGTTAGGTTCGGATATTATAAAATTTAATCCCAAAATCAAAGTCATAAAAGACCCCTATACTGGTCGTCCCATTTCTCTGGTTCCGGCTTCTTACCCGGACGTGGCGGTCATACATGCTGCGCGCGCTGATGAAATAGGCAATGTCCAATGTTATGGGCTCTTTGGTAACACTGACACTCTGGCGCGGGCAGCTAAACATGTAATTGTAAGTGTAGAAGAGATTGTCACCTCAGCAGAGATACGGCGTATGCCAAACCTGACTACCATCCCTTATTATTATGTAGATGCCGTTGTCCATTCACCTTTTGGTGCTCACTGGAGGGAATCAAGTTACTATTATCCTCACGATGTGGCTTTTGGTCTGGATGCGTTTCAGCAATTTGCTACCCGGGAAGGGTTTGATGCCTGGGCTGACAAGTACATCCATGGCACCAAAGATTGGCATGAATATTGCCAGTTGGTTGGTTATGATCGACTTTACCGTCTGCTGCAGAGTGAGCACAAATACCAGCAATTTGGAGAAGTGAGGTGATAGTATGGCTAACTATACCAGGGATTACAGTCTGCCGGAACTGATGGCAGTTTCAGCAGCCCGCGAAATAAGAGATGGAGAGCTGGCATTCATTGGCATAGGCATGCCTCTAATGGCAGCTACGGTAGCTAAATTTACGCATGCCCCTAACTTCAATATGATGGTGGAATATGGGGCCGTAGGTCCTGTCCCCCTTCGACTGCCAATGGATGTGTGCTGTGCAGTAAACAATGAACGATCTTATTTCGCAGGCAGTCAGCGCGAAGTAATGGGTGCGCAGCAAGCGGGATTTGTGGATGTAGCTTGCATCAGCGGTGCCCAGATAGACAAATATGGTAATCTTAATTCTACTTGTATCGGTGATTACAATCGTCCCCAGGTGCGACTCGCAGGGAGTGGTGGTGCAAATGATCTGGCTTCATCAGCCAACCGAACGATTATTATGATGCGGCAAGATGATCGTAATTTTGTAAATCAACTTGATTATCTCACCTCTCCGGGGTACCTTACTGGTCCTGGAGCGCGCGAAAAGGCTGGCTTGGTGGGGGCAGGACCGGTAGCGGTAGTTACTACTATGGGCATATACAGGTTTGATGTTGAGACTTGTGAAATGTTCCTGGAGAAAATTCATCCTGGTGTGGATCTGGAAAAAATTAAGGCTACAGTGCAGTGGAATATTGCGATATCACCTCATTTGGTTGAGACGGAATTACCCACCGAGGAACAAATAATGATAATGCGTACCCTTGATTCCCTGGCAGTTTATTTGGGAACCGGCCGCCAAGCATTGGCGGGCAATTTTGAAGCCTTTATGAAGATGTATGAAGATAGCTATCAACCGATGGTTACCTTGATGAGGAGTAAAGGAATGATGTGATGAGAGAAAATTAGAAGTAAAGCGGCATTCAATATGTACTCCCACCTTTTCCAAAAATTAAGCTGTTTTTAATTGAGAGTTCTTTTTTCTCAACATTTTATAATGGCATTAATCGGTCAACCTCAGTGGTAATAAGACGCATTCACATAGTACTTGACTATCTTTACACTTCATCAAAATGGGATAAATCTTTAGTTAACTCGTAAATATGAGTTCAACGCCTGCATTTCAACTTTTCCTACAATTGCAACAGATTTCTGTCCCGTTTATGCGACATAAACAGACTTGATATTCGCGGAAAGTGAAAAAGTAGGCAATTGAAGATAATGAAAAATGTGGCATGTATATTGCATTAATACAGATGTAAATAGCAGCCACTAGCAGTTCATATGTCAAAAAAGTATTCGATAAGGAGGTGTTTAGTAGAATTTCTCTCCATGGACTTCTCGGTTATAGCAGGAAATTTACCAAAAAATTATGTATGAAGCAGGGAATGACTAGAAAATCTGGGGAAGGCTGATGGTTAAGAGGCTAGATGTTACAAATGTTAGTAAAGGACGTGATTTGTTTAATGAAGGTTGTACTTAAAAGTAAGGCAGCAAAGGCAATGCTTGGCAGCGTATCTAGCTTAGCTATGCTGTTGCTCCTGCCCTCAATGGCCTTGGCCAGCGAGGCAAATCTAGTGATTCCGGAATTAAGCCAGGCACAAAACAGTTTGCTTGTGTACGGGATCTTTGTATGCATATTGGGTTTGTTATTTGGCTTTTATCAATTTACTAAGGTAAAAAAAATCCGAGCCCACCAATCAATGCTGGATGTTGCCAACATCATTTATGAAACTTGTAAGACCTATCTCATTCAGCAGGGAAAATTCCTGTGTATATTGTTTGCTTTTATCGGCTTCTGTATAGCCTTTTACTTTGGCTTCCTACAGAAAATGCAGATTGGCGCGGTATTATTTATCCTGATGTGGACCGTCATTGGTATTCTAGGTTCCTACAGTGTTGCCTGGTATGGTATTCGTATGAACACCCTGGCCAACAGCAGGACCGCTTTTACCTCCCTGGAGAGGAAACCTCTCAAACTCTTAAATATTGCTCTTGATGCAGGTATGAGCATTGGTGTGCTTTTAGTCTGCGTGGAGCTGATCATGATGCTTATTATATTGCTATTTGTTCCCCGTGATCTG
>JBDKUD010000050.1:0-3329 GCA_039679805.1 Syntrophomonas sp.
TGAAACGGGGTAAGACCTATGGACCTATATCTAATAACTAACCGAAAATTAGTTGCCGATGGTCATTTCCTCAGCGTAATTGAGCAAGCCATTGCCGGGGGAATAGATGCGATTATTTTAAGAGAAAAAGACTTACCCGGTGATATTCTGCTTAATATTGCTGTAAAGATAAAAAAGATAATTGCCGGCCAGCCGGCACGTCTGATAATTAATAATGATTTAGAAGTAGCAAAAGCTGTGCAAGCTGATGGCTATCATACTAATTTTGATAAATTCATGGAACAACCATCTGTATTTGATGGCAATAACGGAGTTTCAGTACATAACCTTGATGAAGCTATGCAAGCAGAAAAAAATGGTGCCAGTTATCTGCTGGCAAGTCATATTTTCGCGACTGATTGCAAAAAGGGAGTAAAACCGAAGGGACTTCAATTAATTAAAGATATTAAAGATAATGTCAATATCCCGGTTATAGCTCTTGGAGGAATAAGTCCCAAAAATTCTGACCAGGTTTTGGCGGCAGGTGCTGATGGTATTGCGGTTATGTCTTATATCATGCAATCATCTAATCCATTTGAAGCAACCAAGAAATTTAAAAAGTAAGGTGAGGGGTTAGGCGTAGTTTTTACTTTTACGCCTAACCTATTTTTCCACCTTACTTCTTACTTTTTTACTTCCTCGCCTTTTATCATTCCAAGTGATTGATAAGTTTCTACATCCACAACCCCAGTAGGCTCAAGGTTGTGCCATACCTGATAATATTTTACTGCCAGTTCAGTCATAGCTCCAAAGCGACCATCAGCATTGTCGAAAACTAAACCTAACTCCTTAAGTCTGCTTTGAACATATACTACTTTTTGTCCGGAACTTTTTATCTGTAGCTTTACCGGCTTGAGAGATCCAGGAAATATTTTGCCGTTTTCAACTATCCTTACCCGAGTTCCCAGGGGTATAAGGGGATATAATTCTTCAACATTGCGGTTAAACATTCTTATGCATCCGTGAGAAACATATCCTCCTATGGAATATGGCTTATCTGTGCCGTGAATACCATAAATTCCCCAGGGTACATTAAGCCCCATCCACCGGGTTCCAAACCCGTTACCCCAACCTACTCCTTTGTCAACTACTCTCCATTCCCCTAAGGGTGAGGGGGTTTCACTTTTACCCACGCCAACCGGATACTTCTTTATTACCTTGCCATTTTCAAATACTGTTAAAGAGCGTTTGGCTAAATCAATTTCTATCATTATTTTTTTGTTCTGACTGTCGGTAATACATTCTTTACTGGCATCGTTATACATTAATGTTTCCCAGACTTGACGATTAACAACTCCATCAGACTTCATATTATTGGCGGTTTGAAATAATCGTATCGACTCAAAAGTATTTTCGTTATATATACCGTTCGGGACTATTTCATAACCTAACTCCTTAAGACGTGCCTGGATCATCCATACCGCATCACCCTGCAGGTACGGTTTATTAAGCCATAATACCGGGAAATCAGTTCGGTCCACTCTAATTATCCTGGTTTTATTCTCAGGCTTAGTATTTTTGGCTTCAATAACCTGGGCATGAACAGTCAGCATAATAAACAGTGCAGTTATTAATAATAAAACGCGTCGGTAACGCACATTCTAAACCTCCCAGAAAAATTGATTCACAATAATTATTTTGCCCGCATTTTAATTTTTAAGTCATTTAATCGTTAGCTTTAATGATTCATCTTTTATCAAAATGGATATAATTGTTAAGAGTTATCCTTGACAATAAATCGGGATAGCTATATAACAATAATAGTAATTATTACTATTAAGAAAAGGATGAATTTATTTTGCAGCTATTAAGTAAAAGGTGTCTGGTAATCTTATTATTGATTATTCTAACTTCATGTTGGTTAAGTGGTTGTATTTCAAAATCAACTAGCACATCGCAGCATGTTGTAAAAGATAACCGTCAGTTTACAATTGTCACCTCGTTCTATCCGATGTATATAATGACCCTGAATATTGTAAAAGACATACCTGACGTAAAGGTAATAAATTTAGCCAGTCCTCAAACTGGTTGTCTGCATGATTACCAGCTTAGCCCGGAAGATGTGAAAAACCTGGAAACCGCTGACATTTTTATTGTTAATGGGGCAGGCATGGAATCCTTTATGGATAAAGTCGCCCAGCAGCAACCCGATTTGAAAACAATCAACGCCAGCCATGGAATACCATTGATTAAAGGGAGTGGGAACCAGGAGGATAACCCCCATGTTTGGGTCAGTATTGAATATGCTATCCAGGAAGTTAAAAATATAGGTAAACAATTGTCGATACTCGACCCGGATCATTCTAAGCAATACCAGACTAATACGGCCATATATGCGACTAAACTGGAAAATCTGAGAAATATGATGCATCAGGAACTGGATGGAATTTCAAACCCTAATATTGTTACCTTTCACGAGGCTTTCCCTTATTTTGCACAGGAATTCAAATTAAACATTGTAGCCGTGGTGGAACGTGAACCTGGCTCCGAACCTAGCGCCAGCGAACTGGCAGATATTATTGATAAAGTAAGAACATCTCATGCCCAGGCAGTATTTGCTGAGCCACAATATTCCACCGGGGCAGCTCAAACCATTGCCCGGGAAACAGGAATAAAGGTTTACACCCTGGACCCGGCTGTAAGTGGTCCAAATTCACCTGATGCTTACATTAATATAATGAAAGCAAATTTAGAAAGTTTAAAAGAGGCATTAAAATAAATGTTTATTTCTATTCCTAACCATAAATCTAAAAAAGAACCCTGTGGCTTATGTTGCACTAAAGTGGAACATTTTGGAGTCACCAGGGGGAATACCGTAATACTTGATGATATTAACCTTCATATCCATTGCGGCGAACTTACTGCCATAATTGGCCCTAACGGAGCCGGCAAGAGTACGCTCCTGAAAGCTATCCTGGGAGAAATACCTCACAATGGTGACTTGAAATATCTTGATGCAGCAGGTTTACACACCGGTCACCCTATTATCGGTTATGTTCCGCAACGTTTGGAATTTGATTTGGGTTCACCGATTAGTGTGCTGGACCTCTTTGCTGCCAGCCAAACCGGAGTTCCGGTATGGGTCACTCATTCCCGCCAGTTAAAGAAAAGAACTCGTTCCAATCTGGCCCGGGTGCAGGCGGAACACCTTTTAGACCGTCGTCTGGGTGCTCTTTCCGGCGGTGAACTGCAGCGCATACTGCTGGCACTGGCTTTAGACCCCATTCCTGACCTGTTACTCCTGGATGAACCGGTTACCGGTGTTGATCAGCGGGGTATGGAGTTGTTCT
>JBDKUD010000383.1:0-10139 GCA_039679805.1 Syntrophomonas sp.
AAAGGCAATATTTTAGAGGCAATTGGCTTGGGATATGCCAGTTGCCCTTTCTTTTAGATTTCAGTAAGTATGGGCATTAAAATATTTTTTTGTAACAAAACGTTTAAGCTTTAATCTATAGTAAGACAGTTATTATCATTCCTATTTTTTCTTAGTAAATATATCAATACTATTACACCTAAACATCCAATACCTACTACAGGATGCATAATTGAATATGCTAAAGCTATTAATGGTAGCAATAAGATCCTTACCAATGCCTTTAGCGGCTCACTATTAGCTATAAAAGCAGCTATTGGTGGAGAATGCTTATAGTAAAAATCTACAAAAGCTGTTCCAAGAGTATTAGTTAGTAAATACTGGTCACGGAAATGTCGCAGTAGAACTACTGCCGGTTGGAACTTCGAACCAAAGGCAGCTGTGGCTATGAAACATTCATCTGCATTATTTTTTATAGTATAGGTTGCCGTCATTACATCGCTATAATCATCTATCCCCAAAGCTGCAACAGCCTTGACGGTAGTCGTCGATTCAATTGCTATAGGACCAGTGTACTTAATACTGTAAATGGTAGGCATACTTCCATCAGTTGTGTAATAAATGACAGCTCCTTCGGTTGAACTGGTTAACGTTACAGTACTTCCTGCCGCTACTTCACCGGCCAAGACGCTGGTAGTGGGGGCAGCGATAGATTGATTCAATGAATATGTAATATTTTGCAAATTTTCAATATTGGACGTATTTCCTGTTAATTGGTCAAGATAATGGGACTGCGTCAGAAAATTTATAGTACCTGAGTTGTTATTTACCAAGTTATTAAAATGAGAATAATCAGGCGTATCAAAACTAATACTCTGGATTCCTGTTCCTGATAAAGTCACCGTATGTGAACCGTTGGCGGCAAAATTCGAGTATGTCCCGGCAAATCCCTGGATAAAATCTCCTTTTATATAAATTGATCCTGCTGTCAAATAACGGGAATGATTATAAAGGCTGGCCATTCTAAAGTTCTTCCCTACATTTATTTGATCTCCCTGATTTGTCATAAACAAACGGGCCCAACAATCACCATAGGTTACTTTTCCGTCTTGGGCTGTAACTTCTCCCTGTATATAATAATTCGCATTTGCATTCAAGCACCCATTATTTATATATGTATCGCCGCCAGATTGAATAAGATCACCGTATACGTTAAGCTGGCCCCCATTCAAATCAACCGTACCATTTGATACATTTAGATTACCAGACACGTTTAATTGTCCATGATTTAAATTAATACTGCCCGAACAATTTATGTTCCCTCTAACAGTTAATTGGTGTCCGCAAAGATTTACTTCGCCGTGATTTACGATAAGATCAGCACCAACTTCATAATTCTTATCCAACAACCAATTATTGTCTATAATTGTATTGGGTATTAATATACTATAAGCGGCAGTTACTATTTCGCTGTTGATTATACCTGATTTAACTGCCATCGCTTTGATAACAATCGCCGAATTAATTATTATCGGTTCGCTATATACGGCACTAAACATTGTTGGATCGCTTCCATCAGTTGTATAGTAAATAGTCGCACTTTCGGTATCGCTTGATAATACTATTGCTGTTCCGGCTGGTACTGCACCAGGCTGTGGGTTAGCTGCCGGAGCTGCTGCTTTTTGAACGGCGTACGTTGCAGACATAACATCACTATTAGTCATATTCGGTGCAGCAGCTATTGCTTGAATGGTTGTGTTGCTGTTAATGATAATTGGCGAACTATCACTATATACCATACTTTGAACTGTTGGTGTTGATCCGTCAGTTGTATAGTAGATCGTCGCACCTGTGGTTGAAGTTGATAAGTGTATCTCTGTTCCTATTGCAACCGTGCCTTCTACAGGAGCGGCCACTGGAGCTTCAGCTTTCGGGGGAATATAGGCTGGTATAGTAAAGGCATCTGCAGCAACCGGTATTCCGCACTGGTAGCTCACCATTTCCACTACACTTTGTTCAGTTGTTGTAGGGCTAACCTTTGGTATGGTTAGTGTTACAGTTGTCCCATCAATATTTATGGATGAAGGTGTAACCGTACTTGCAACGGCGTTATTAATTGACTGAAAAATTTGAAAATCGCCGAATTGGGGTGCAACCGCAGGAGTTCCGCTCAAACCCACGGTTACAGTCCCATCCACAGCGCTGATGGATTGTATGGTAATGGGCTTATTGGATTCGGTAGCTGCTTTGGTAAATGCCTTAATGCATACATTTGTTTCGGGATATAAAACGGTCATATCTTTCCAATCATCTCCATCTCGGCTTATATAGCTTTCCCCCGGATTTGCCGTAGGACTGACTCCAGAAAGCCAATCAGCTTCTACAGGAATCGGGCAATCATTTAGAGCGAGATCATATTTTATAACTATGGAAAATTTTTCACCAGCGGCAACCAGTGCCGGAGAATCAAGTGATATTGTATGATATCCAGCCCAATCTATTGCCACGCTCTCGGAACAAAGAAGCGCACCCTTTGTTGGTGAAGTGCCTGCATTTCGGTAGACATATACGTCAATTGTACCTGTTCCTATAATATAAGTACTCACGGCTGACACAATTAAATCATTCTTTGCCTGGAAAACGTTGGCACCCCAAGTAGGTATATTTCCATATCCATAGCGAGATATCATTCCTAATGGATCATATTGATAAATATCGTCATAATTATTGATTGGCTCGGCGTTGAAGAAGACCGCATTGTTATTTGAATTAGCTAGTGTAGCATCACAATATGAAATCCAGAAATATCCCTGGTCTCCCCAATCCGTTCCCCAGCTATTTCTGCAAAGGAATGCCCCGTTCGAAGGTGGAGTATTAATAAAATTGGTATTTGGGTAATTATCATCCCAGCCTACAATGTCAATCATATGGTTCGTCTCGGAAGTATAGCGGTAATTATAACTTGTAAAATAACTGCTATAGTAAGATGTATCCCAAAAGAAATCTGAACATACCGCACCATACTGCATAATGGCTGATTTAATCGCATCATTATCGGCCCAGTCGTTTCTATTCGGAAGCAGCAGCACATCCTGCACATGCTTTATGGAAGATAAACTAGGCGGAGAACTCTGGTGAGGGATTACATAAGGATCTTGACTTTCATCCACGGGGCCGGCCCACCTGGTCAGATATGCGATGGCATCCCATATGTCTCCTCCTTGCTTTTCGGTATCATCCTCAACTCGATTATTTGACAGGTTATTCTCACTAAAATCGCATACCTCCGTTGGCAAAAGGCACGATTCAAGCGATCCCAAAGCGCCAAAAGCCCAGCAAGCTCCATATTGACCCTGATTGCGTACAGGAGGCAGTTTATTATAGTCACGCAGATCATATTTTGCCGGCAAAGTACTTTGTGCAGAAAAAGCCCGATATAGTTTTGGCTTGGAATAATTAAAATCTATGCGGCCGGGTACAGTACCCAGACCGTGCTGCTCATCAGCAGATATCCCCTTCTCTTCTGCAGCTGTAGTTTCATATATTGTGGGACTATCTGCAGCAATGACATTATGTATCGGCATACATATGAGCCACCCTAAAATTAACACCATTATATAAATTGCATATATTGCTTTATAAGCTAAGTTATGACTTCTTCTGGTATGATCCAAATTGTACCCCCCTACAATCCAATAATAACCAAACGTTTTCTTTTTTATATTATCAGATTGTTTTATATTCTTTCGACATAATGCCTAATTTTCCCTGTTATAATTTTTATGTGTAAAGAATTTTAAACCTGACAAAATTATAGAAATTGCCTAAGCTAGAGCATTGGCATTTGTCTAAATCGTGGTTAAAGATAAGGTACAATAAACTTTCCAATTTAGAATTGGCATTCGATAAATTAAGATCTACATGGCATAACAAAATAGGCATGCTAGAATTTAAAGCTTTAACAAATCTAAAAGCTGAATTATTACATTAAATATAGCAAGCGAAAGTCTTCTTGAAGGACAGGCTTTATAGAATGATAGTTTTGATTTTTTTGTTATAAGTTTGTGTGATGTAGTGATTCTTTGGATTGGATGAATCCCGGGGTGACGACTATTATTGAAAGAGTAATCAAAAGCCTAAAAGACCAGGGTTATAAATTCGTAACTGTTTCGGAATTATTGAAGGAAAATAAAGCAGAAAATAAATAAGCACCCTTGCGGGTACCTTTTCGAAGCTATGAAAAAAGCCATTTAAGCTCGTCTTCTTAAATGGCTTTTTATCATTGATGTTCCTGGTCATAATCTTCTTCGATATGTTCTAAGCCGATTTCTCTTAGAATTTCATCGATTAAATTTTTGTCCATTTTCTATCCCCCTTTCAAATTGCTAAATATGTTCCAGTAATTATTTTACCAGCTGTTTATTAATGTATGCAGACGTTCAGGTAAAATTACTGTAAGAATATTGTAAATCCTGACTTAAGATCAGGTTTGTACAAATTTTCCTGTCTACTATGATACATCTTGTTCATCATCTATGTCAATAGCTAATTGGCTAGTTATAGCTATTTCTTCTGTCTGAAGAGACCGAGTACACCTGTCTATTACTTCTAATGCTTCAATATCATTATCACTAGCCGCACCAAGGTCTTTGAATTTTCGCGCAGTAACCAGAACCCGACCCTCAAAAGAGCCCATTGCCCGATTATACGAATCCACCGCCCGGTCGAGGCCTTTTCGTAAATCAGTAAAGTGTCCGGTCATAACCCGAACCCGGTCATAAAGAGTTTTTCCCAGATCACTAATAGCCTGGGCATTACGAGCAACCTGCTCCTGTTGCCATCCATAAGCTACTGCCCGTAATAGAGCAATCAAGGTGGTGGGGGTAGCCAGAATAACCCTTTGGTTGGAACCAAATTCGATTAATCCCGGGTCCTGTTCCAGGGCAGCGCTGAAAAAAGACTCACCCGGTAGGAATAATACGACAAATTCCGGTGTCGGCTTAAATTGATCCCAATAGGTCTTGGCACTTAATTTTAAAATATGCGCTCTTACCTGACGGGCATGGTCTTTGATTTTCTCCAGTCGGGTAGGTTCATCTACAGCCTCCAATGCGTCCAGGAAAGCCATTAATGGTACCTTGGAATCAATGACGAGGTTTTTTTGATTGGGTAGCTTGATAACCATATCCGGGCGTAAACGGCCATCCTCAGTAGAAACTGATTCCTGCTGAGTAAAATCTACATATTCCAGCATACCGGCGATCTCCACCACCCGTTTAAGCTGAATTTCCCCCCACCTGCCGCGCACAATCGGAACTCGTAATGCTTTTACCAGTTTAGCCGTTTCTGTTTGTAACTGCGCCTCAGATACCGCCAGAGACTTCACCTGTTCGCTGAGAGTGGTATAGGTTATGTCGCGTTGTTTATTCATATCCTGAATCTTCTGGTCAACCTTTTGTAAAGATTCCTGCAGTGGCTTCACCATCTGGTCTATGGCCTTTTGGCGCATTAACAAGTCTGACTGGGCACCGGATTGATATTTATCCAAGGTGGCCCGGGCCAGTTCCAGGAAAGATTGATTATTGCTCTGCAGAGCATCAGCGGAAAGTGCTTTAAAGGCATCAGTCAACTTGCGCTGGGCTTCATCCATAAGATTCAGTTTCTCAGCCGTTCTTTTTCTTTCCTCGGTTATGGTGGTCTCCAACTCGGCCTGTTTACCTTTTAGGAAGGTGTTTTCATTCTGTAAATCATCTATTTTTTTATCCCTCTGTTTTAACCAGACTTCCAAATCAGTAATACGTGAGTTCTTCTCTTCTGCAGTTGACCTTTTTTGATATTCTTCCTTTAACTCACTGCGAAGATTGGTAATTTCCTGTTCTAAACCTTCTCTGGTTATTTTCAGTTCTTCAATCTGGGCTTCCCTGGTTTCAATTCTCTCCACCAGTCTGGCCCCTTCTGCTTCTGCTTTTGCACAGGCGCTCTGACGGGCGTTATTAACCTGTACCTTCATTATTAACCAGGTTATCAGGCTGCCAGCCCCAATTCCCAGGAATATCATTAATATTGGAGATATACCTTCCATTCACCATTCCTCCATGATTAAATTTACTGCTCAGGCCATTTGGGACATAGTCTGTTATAGCTGCATTTTTTACAGTCATCAATGGAGGCGGTACGCCCGGTCCCGGATAAATCCAGTTCCACTACACTCGTAGGTGCATCCACTATCTCACCTGTTCTCAGGAAAAGTAGTTTTTTATCGACGTCCTTGACCCCCAGTATTTTCCGAATAGCCTCTTCATAAACATTTAGCTGTACCGCGTATTGCTGAGTCTTTTTTCCCAACTGTTGGGGATTGTTAATTCGACTGGTTTTAAGGTCAGTTATTACCACCCGGTCAGTATCGCTGAATAATTGGTCAATAAACCCTTTTAAATAGGTGTACCGGTCAATACGCGCCAGGAAAGGCACCTCTTTTTGAACCCCATATTCTGCAGTCAGCGACTGTACTGACTTATTTTCATAATAGGAAACCAGCATGGGGTCAAGCTCATTTAATATCATTTCCCGATTTTTATCCCGGGCGATTCCTTGAACCAATTGCTTCAGAACTTCCCGGGCATCAGCCAGGTCGTCACCCTGTTCAATAGCCCGGTGTACCAGGATTCCCATTTTATCCGCCCGCATATTATGTACAATAATTTCACCCGTATATTCTTCTCCAGCTGCAGTTTCCGGTATACCTGCCAGGTGTTTAAGATAATAATATCTCTGACAGAAGCTGTAATCCATTACTGCAGTTGCAGAAATAACCTGTCGGTAAAGATGTTCCTGGGCAGCAGCAATTATACTGTTCACCTGATGCCTGTCTATTTCATTTTCATCCCTGTTTGGGGACTGGCATGCTGACATCTGTTCAGCAGCTGACATATCCGCCTGCAGGTAATTAAATACCCGTAATCCCGCTTGTTCCAATTGCCCGGTAAATGGTTCCTCTTCCACACCGTGTTCAGCGAAAAGCCAGTTAAGCCAGGAACTGGACTCAGTTTTCACCATACCTTTGCTGTCAATTTTATAATAACCGGAAAGGATTAGATAATCACGGGCCCTGGTCATAGCCACATAAAGCAGGCGTTTATACTCTTCTTCCAGTTTTAGTCTTTCGGCTGCTTCTGCCTTTTGGCGCAGCAAGCCCTTATGATTAGCGGTTTTTAAAAACACCCCGTATTCTTCAGATATAACACTGAATCCTGATATATCACGGAAGTTGAACTTACGGTGCATCTCCGGGATAACAACAACAGGAAACTCCAGACCTTTAGCCTGGTGAACAGTCATCATTTTGACCGTGTCTCCTTTCTCCGTTTCGGTTGCTGCCTCCGGCTCTCTGATATCAGCCTCCTGCACCTGGGCGATAAAATTAAGGAAACCGGTCAGGTTGGAATTATTTTCATGGTTATAAGATGCAGCTATACTTTTTAATTTATTAAGGTTGGCAATCATCTGATTGCCGTTGGGTCTTATGGACAGAGCGTATTCAAAACCAGTTCTCTCCAGCAGCAGGTCAAGTAACTCTACCAGAGGAAGCCGGCTTTTCAACCGCCTTAAATTAAGAATTACGGAGTAAGCCAGAAGGGTTTTTGATTGTTCGGCCGGGGCTATACCGACAATTGAATCCAACCGGGTTATTGCTCCTTCCAGGTTGGATTCAGCCTGTTTCATCAGCCACAAAGCTTCATCGGAAACACCAAAAAGGCATGACCTTAAGAGTCCCGCCCAAGCCAATTCATCACCCCGGTTAGCCACTACCCGGAGGGCCAGAATTACTGTTCTCACTTCTTCTGTTTGGTAAAAGCCACGACTGCCCACTATGTAGGAAGGAATACCATAATTGCCAAACACGGTTGCAAATGTACTCATATCCCGGGTAGTTCTATATAGCAAGGCTATATCACCATACTGTACCGGCCGTAAGGTTTCTTCTCCCGCCTTAATTTCTGATACCAGCATCTGACTACTCACTATTTCCTTTATACGAAGGGCCAGACACTCGGCTTCAGCTTCGTCACGCTCCAGCTCTGAGCTACTATCCTGTTTCAACAGATGTACTTCGGTCTGGGGATGGGCCAGCATATTTTTTCGCCCCGCAACCAGCTTCTGAAACTGGCATCCTCCTACCTGCATTAACTTCTCAAATAGGTTATTAATTATTTCTATTACCTGCTTACGGCTCCGGTAATTCTCATCCAAAGAATGTTTCAATCCCCCATAGTTTTCAATCTGTTCACTGATTTCGGCAAACAAACCTACCTCTGCACCCCGAAAACGATATATTGATTGTTTGGGATCTCCCACTATAAAAAGCTTGCCGGGATGCTGCCCGCCGGCCAGCAGATTAACCAACTCTGCCTGACGATGATTGGTGTCCTGAAATTCATCTACCATTATATGTCGGAATTGCTTTTGGTACCGGTGTAATAAAGATGGATGGTTATAAAGTAAACTAACTGCTTTTTCTTCCAGGTCACTAAACTCCAGAATATTCTCCTTATCCTTATAGTTGTGAAAACTCTTTGCAATCATATTCAATAACCTGAACACTGCTTCAAGACTGGAAATGGTTTGCCGGTCAGCCAGATAGCCAAGCAGTTCCTCCAGAGCCTGTTTCAGTTCTTCCGCTTGGTCTTTAACCATCCGGGCTTTCATTTGCTTGCATAACTCCTGAAGATGCTCTAAAAGGTTTAACAATTCCTGGCTTTCACCAGTATAAATGGTTTCTGCCAGCGAAGACCAATATTTATAATTAGCAGCGATTTCCTGCACCGCGCTAAAGGTTTTGCTTTTGCTGTCTACCTCTGGCAATAGTTCAGCCAAGGCTGCCAGCGATTGATTAATTCTTATTACCCGGTTTAAGGTTTGTTTCTCGTCAACGGCCAATGAAGCCCAAGTGGTTTTTTCTATTCCGTCAAGTTTTAAGCCTTTATTAATTAATATTCTGGTCAATGTCTGCAGTTCCAAGCATAATGGGTTATACCCCACTAACTCCACCAGAGCCAGGATATCAGGAGCATCAGCCCTTACCTGGTTTAAAACTACTTCTTCAACAGTTTGCTGCAAAAGTTGGGCTCCGTCCAATTCCTCAATTACCCGAAAATAGGGATCAACCCCTGCCTCCACCGGGTTTTCTTTGAGCAGTCGGGTACAAAAGCTATGTATGGTGCCAATATAAGCCCGGCTCAAATTCTCCTTTAGATTCATTTTCTGAATCTCATTCCAATCAGACTCATCTATGCGTTTTCTTACCCTATCGATCAGTTCATGGGCTGCCTTGCGGGTAAAAGTTACCGCCAGAATTTCATCAACCCGGGCCTGCCCACTCTTCACCAGACTCCAGAACCTTTCTACCAACATTCTGGTTTTACCTGAACCGGCACCGGCAGATATAGACATACTTTTATCCAGCTCTGTTACTGCCAATTTCTGTTGCGCATTAAGACTCATTACCGGCAGCCTCCTTCCGGTTCAGCTTTGCCCTGATTCTTCCTGGGCTGTAAAGACACAAGCTGCTGAATTCACAATAGTTGCAATCTTCAGGTATTGGCGGGAACTGTCCGGTGGATATACCTTTATAATAATCACCAATAGCATTGATGGTGGTTTCCCGCCATTGTCCCCATTCCTCTTCTATCAAGGTTTTGGTCTGTCGACCCAGCCCCAATTGCTGAGCCACTTCAGTCCTTACCAGTGGCGAATCAACTTTTCCTTTGGCGATATTCAGGTAGGCAGCCCCATCTGCCGGACCCAGGAAATTTTCTACCGCCAGAAGATAAGCCGGCAATTGCAGAGCCCGGCCCTGTAGTACCTTTTCCCGGGATTCTACAGTTTTGTTCTTATAGTCATAAACTACATAACTGCTGCCATCTGCATTCTTGTCTATTCGGTCCACTTTTCCCCTTAGCCGTAGTGTGCCGCCGGGAGTATTGATCATTAATGGTTCTTTGACAGAAGCCGGGTCCAGATCCTCACCCTGCAGGCCAAATCCCCACTCCTGATAAGCTGGAGAGTAATTACCTTCACTTAATCGTTGTACCTCGGCAATAACCAGGTTAGTGAGATTGTCCCTTATAATCCGTTTTTCATACTCCCATAACAAAGGATGG
>JBDKUD010000302.1:0-2092 GCA_039679805.1 Syntrophomonas sp.
CGGTAATCCTGCCGGCTTCATACATTTCCATATAGGCATCAACCATCATTTCGGTATGAACACCCAGGTCTTTTAAATCACTATCGGCAATTAGAGAACCAACTACATTAGGCAGACCTCCAATACCGAGCTGAACACAGCAGCCATCTTCAAGTTCTTTCATCACGTGAGCGGCTATTTGCCGATCAATGTCAGTAGGCTGAGCTGGCTTTAATACTGTTAAAGGTGAGTTATCACTTTCAACGACATAATCTACCTGGGATATATGAATAGATTCCTGATTTCCTCCCAGACACTTGGGAACCGAACGATTAACCTCCACCACCACTTTTTTTGAATTACGTGTGGATACCAGGGTAGTGGAGTTACTGGTACCAAGATTGAAGAACCCTTTGTCATCCATGGGGCCTACCAAAATTAAAGATACATCGTAATCAATATATTTATCGATAATACTGGGCAACTGGTGATAAGTATAAGGAATGTAATTGCAAAGACCTTTATCTTGCATTGCCCGGGCTGGTGCCCCCATATGATAATCATCAAAAATGAAGTGCTCCCGGGTCGGGTCTGCTTTAACCACTTCCGGTATTCTGGTCAGGCAGGTATAGCGCAATTGTACCTGCTTTAATTCATTGACCCGACGGGCTAAAGCTTTGTCCAGGACCTCCGGAAACATTGAAAATTCTCCGTAAAAAATCAGGTCACCGGATTTAACCAATTGAACTGCCTTTTCTGGAGTAGTCAGTTTTTCCTGATATTGCTTATGAATAAGATCGTGTGTGTTGATAGCCATCTAATAGATTCCCCCCCAAATAATTAACCTAGCTAGAATTTATATATATTTGTACTAATTATAGCTAGTTTAGATATATATGTCATATTATAGAACGTATGGGGGAAAATGTGATAGCCTTAATTATGAAATTATAACCCGTTCAGGATGTGTATATATATTCAAGCGCTCTCCACGGGCGAAACCAACTACCGTAATATTAAGTTCTTCGGCCAGATCCAGAGTTAGTTCGGTGGGTGCTGAACGTGATAGTAATACGGGAATACGACTGCGGGCAGCTTTGATAAGTATTTCTGAAGCGATCCTCCCGCTAAGGACCAGGCATTTATCGTCGGTACTAATTCCATCCAGGAAAGCACGGCCGAGAACTTTATCTATTGCATTGTGTCGACCAATATCCTCATACATGAAAAACACATCGGACTGATCAGCCAGGGTTGCACTGTGTACTCCACCTGTACGCAGAAAAGTTTGTGACTTTTCTTCCAGTGTGGCAATGATATTTAGCAATCGGGTTACAGTATATTGAGTATCGGATTGAACCGGTGCCAATTCGCGGGCATCATTAATAAAATATATGCCGGCTCGCCCCTTGCCGCAGCAACTAGCGATGTGGCGACGTAAAAAGTTGTTGGTTTGGGGTAGGGGACAGTTTGTTTCCATCCAAAGTAAACCGTCTTCTTCACGGCAGGAAATACTGGCAATATCGGAACGTTTTTTAACTAATCCTTCACTTAATAGGAAACCGGTACATAACTCTTCGTAACCTCCTGGAGAACAAATCATAGTAGCAAATTCTACGTTGTTTAGAAACAGTGTTAACGGTTTCTCACATACCACCGGATCTGCTCTATGATTAACCTTTCCTTGCCGGTATTCAATTACTTCGCGATACTGAAACATTGCTGGTTTTTCCTGCACTTGATTCACTCCCTTTTTCATTTTAGTGCTATTTGGCTTGTGAATTGGATCGAAAAATAAACAACACTATTTCAATAGGAATTATAGTGTAAGTGGCAGTACTATTCAAGTCATTTGACCAGGTATTTCCAGGGGAATGCTTATTACAGCAAATTTGTGGCACATAAATCAACTAATATGCCGGAGAAAAGCGGGTGTCTTAGAAATCTTTTTTTCCAAAGAAATGTATGGCTAAGAGCAACATGACAACAATATAGACCAGGGCGTATATTAGCATCCAGTTGCTGGGGCAGGAGGAAACCCCAAAAGGCCCAAGATTACTAATAAAACCAGCTCCTAACATTCCGCCCGTTTTAGCCACCGCCATCCGGTAAA
>JBDKUD010000043.1:0-8851 GCA_039679805.1 Syntrophomonas sp.
AGTGGAATTAATTAAATTAAATTTTAATATAAAAACAAAAAGGCGGCAAATCGCCGCCTTACCTGCTTATTAATTATTTGGTTTCTGCCATTAAAGCATAAGCAAAAATGAAAACCCAGACCATTGCTGCAACTAAAGCAATTGACGCACTGTTCCAATCTCCAGTTGCTACAATAGCTGCATTACCTTTGGAGTATAATAAGTTAAATACCACCGCGCCTACACCCGTAAGGATCATTATTAATTTCTTTGCTCCTCCGGAAAGCTTACATGTTTTCGCCCAACCACAAAATTTGAAAAAGATGAATATGGCAAGCAAAACAATCACAAGTTTAAAAATGGGCACAGCAAATATACCTGTACCTTCTACACCACCCGCACCAAAAATGGCTAACACCTTTCCACCCCCTCTATTTTTTTACTTAATAAATATTTTATTACTTTATATATAGTAGAACAAGGAAATTTTAAGTCCTTCACATATAATATTCTGATAACGCCTTGTTCTATTACTTAATTACTTCTGTAAAAAAGCACTTTTTCCTGCTCAATTATAAGATTTTTTTTTACAATACTTCACATATTTTTACACGTTTACAACTCTTCCCTCTTTTATAAAACAACTTATGAGGATATAATATAAAAGTAAGTAAATTAGATAGTCGCAGGCCAATGTGCGCCTGAGGAAAGTCGGAGCTCCATAGGGCAGGATGCTGGATAACGTCCAGTGGGGGCGACCCCAAGGAAAGTGCCACAGAAACAAACCGCCTCTTTACAGAGGTAAGGGTGGAACGGTGAGGTAAGAGCTCACCAGCGACCAGGTAACTGGTTGGCTAGGTAAACCCCATCCGGAGCAAGACCAAATAGAGGAACTAAGAGGTAGCCCGCCTTGTTCCCGGGTTAGGTCGCTAGAAGTGCCAGGTAACTGGTATCTCCAGATAGATGACTATTTAATACAGAACTCCGCTTATAAATTTACTTACTTCATTGAAGAAACCGCCTCTTTTAGGCGGCTTTTTTCGTTATTTCATAACCGTTGACCGTGATAGTTTTGGACTTATATTATTGTCAGGAAGTGATTATATGCAACTAAATAAACTTAGAGGAAATACTTTTTTTATTAATGCCCCTACTAATATAGGGGTTTATACATTCAAAAATAAGAACTGCGTTTTAATTGATACTGGCATAGATAATACCCAGGCCGGTAAATTAGATCAAATTCTGCAGGAGTCCGGTCTTCATCCCAAATATATTATCAACACCCATAGTCACACTGACCACTGTGGCGGAAATCTCTATTTTCAAAAGAACTATCCCGGTTGCCAGGTTTATACCTCGGCTATAGAAAAATTGTTTATCGAAAGCCCCGTCCTTCATCCCGCTATCCTTTTTTCTGCCAGTCCCCTGAAAGGGCTGGGTAAGGTCCCCCGTCCTGTGAAGATAGACTTGGTGTTTGAAATAGGAATTAATAAAATTGAAGATAAAAAATTTGAAATACAATCACTGAGTGGGCACACTCCCGGACAGATTGGTATAACCACCCCTGATAGTGTTAGCTTTCTTGGTGATTCTATTTTTAGCGAAAATATATTAGGCAAATATTCTTTTCCTAATTTGTTTGATGTCGAACAAAGTATAAATACTCTTTGTGAACTAAAAAATAATACCGCTGAACTCTATGTCATCAGTCATATGGATAAGGTTATTGAAAAAAATCAGTTGTCTCAATTGATTGATAAAAATCTGAATAATATTAATTCATATAAGGAACAAATTCTGGAACTGCTTGAACAGCCCTTGAGTCGCGAAGACCTTCTGGAAAACATTTGTGTTTTAAATGACTTGTCATTAGATTTTAAGGAATATCATTTAGCTTTTTCCACAGTATCTGCATTCATTAAATATTTTTTTGACCAGCATATTGTCGATTATTCTCTGGAAAACGGCAGACTTTATTATTACAAAAAATAACAATCTTCAAAAACTTTGTTATTCCCCCATAATTACAAAAATATCAGAAAGTAAGAAAGAGGTATACACTCGTACACCTCTTTTTTATTCATGTTGAATATTATTCAGCTTTATTTCTTTTTGGCTTTTTTCTTAGCAGCCGGTTTGGGAGCTTCCTTTATTGCTACCGCCTCTTTTAGGGATTTGCCGGGCTTAAATGCGGGAACTTTAGTGGCAGGAACTTTAATTTCTTCACCTGTAGCCGGACTGATTACTTTTCTCTCTTTACGATCACGTACTTCAAAGCTTCCAAAGCCAATTATCTGAACTTTATCGCCTTTTGCCAGTGCTTGTTCAATGGTGTTAACCATCGCATCCAATGCTTTAGCAGCATCTTTTTGAGTAATTTCCGCTTTCTCCGCTAGAGACTTGACAAGTTCCGATTTGTTCACGACATAATCCTCCCTTAATTTTAATTTACCATATTTTACATTCCTCAAAAAATCGGCAAATCCTTCAAAGTTTTAAAATTTTTCCGAAAAAAAATTCAATTTCATATACATTTTACCTTTAAAATTATCACTTTATACATTGGTAACAAAGAAAATGCCAATATTAAGGCACTTCCTATCAAACCTGCTCATTTCCTGTTTATTTGCTTAATCTACCACCTCCAGAATAGTTATATTCCGGTTAGTTACCAGATTATAAAACTTATCACCAACCATAACTATGGGGCGGGTAGGTTGATAGGGGTCAATAAATACCACCACCCCTTTTTCATGGTTTGACAGCAATACCTCATTACCAATATAAAAGTTGGCAATTTTATCGTAGAAAACTTTCGAAATTTTAGGATCCAACTTACCGAAAGACTCATGCCATAAAATTTCAGCGGCAGTATAAGGTGATTGTTTAGCAGAATAGATTCGGCTGGAGGTAATGGCATCATATACGTCGGCCACAGCTACTACTGAAGCATAAAAGCCAATACGCGGCCTATCACCACCTATAGGATAACCAGAGCCATCTAATCTTTCATGATGCGCTAAGACTGCATTGGCTATTTCTGAATTACTGAACTGATCATTGCTGACGACCAGGTTATAACCTAATAAGGGATGTTTTTTCATCACTTCAAATTCTTCATTAGTCAATTTGTCCGGTTTATTTAAAATTTCATCTTTAATATATATTTTTCCTATATCGTGCAATAAACCGGCAATCCCCAAATTCTTTATTGTGGCATTGTCACATTTTAGCCATCTGCCAATTAAGATGCATAATAGGGAAACATTAACTGAATGGGTAAATAAATAATCATCCTTCGTCTTCATAATTCTCATCTGTTTGAAGAGATCAATCTCATCAAATACCTGTTCCAGCAGCATATCTACTGTATCACTTATTTCGGTAAATTCTAAATTCTTACCTAACTTGGCTTCAACCATAAATGTTTTTACAATATCCAGTGAATTAGTATAAACATCAGTAAATTTTTTCTGCGATTTGATTCTGGGGGAAGCTTCCATAATAAACAATTCAGATATATCTCTACGCATAAAAGTATCCAGATGTTCCTGCGCGATAATGGTACCTGCAGGTAATAGCAGCTGCCCATCATAAGAAAACACATCTTTACCGAGCTTTACTCCAGGCTTTAGACTGGCTACTCTTATTTTTAGCATTTGCTTACTCCCCATTTCATAAACTAATGTTTAACTCTATTCAACAAAATACCTGCAATTTCCTTCCATAACATACTTTAACACTGTTTAAATAGTTTTCAAACACTTCTCTGCATGACCCTTAGAAAATTCTATATTGTAGTTGAGTTCCTTACATTGTCTCTCCAGCAAATCTACCAGGTAATTTACCATTATTTCCTCTGTTCCTTGATGCCCGGCATCAACAACTGCCAACCCGGACATAATTGCATCTTTGGCTTCATGGTACTTAACATCTCCAGTAACTAATACATCAATATCCTGCGCCGTAATCATTTTTAAGAAACTAGCACCGGCACCACTGACAACAGCCACATTAGAAATAACTTTATCCAAATCTCCAGCAACTTGAACATTATCAACCTGCAGTCGCTTTTTAACATCTGCAGCAAATTCGTTTAGTGTAATAGGATTATCTAATTTGCCCCTTCTGCCCAAACTTATAATCTGTCCTTCATTAGCCAGGCAGTATAAATCGTAAGCTACTTCTTCATAAGGATGCGCCTCAATCATACTGCGCACCACCCTGTTGATAAGGTGTTTCGGAACTATCGTTTCCAGCCGGAATTCATCGATCTCAGTCAGGTTTCCTTCTGTTCCAATAAACGGGCGAGTACCTTTTTGTGGTCTAAAAGTACCTATCCCTCCGGTTCGGAAGTTGCAATCGGAATAATTTCCAATATATCCTGCACCGGCATCACTAATTGCCTTAGATACCTCATTAATATGGGTGACCGGAACAAATACTACTAGTTTATAATACGATTCTTGTCTGGATTTATCTAAAGGACCAATATTCTTAAGGTTAAGTGTTTCAGCAAGTAACTGGTTGAGCCCTTTTTCAGACGCGTCGAGATTGGTATGAGCTGCATAAACACATATGTCATTTTTTATTAATTGCATAATTATATTACCAGGTGGTTGATCAATATTTATAGATTTAACCGGCTTAAACAAAAGTGGATGATGAGTTATTATCATATCTACTTTAGAGTCAATAGCCTGTTGCAGGATTTGCTGATCTAAATCCAGGGAAATCATTATTTTATTAACCGAAGTATTATATGATCCAACCTGAAGCCCGGAATTATCCCAGTCCTCAGCCAAATACGGCGGAAAGTCATTTTCCATAATTCGGATAATGTCCTTAACTATGGCGTTCACCCAGTATCACCTCCAGTTGTTCGATCATTTGACGATACTTCCCGGCAGCATATATATTCTCCTGCTTACCGGAATGAACCAGATTATCAACTATAATGGTGTATTTATTTCTATATTTCTTAATAAATTCCTTTTTTAGTTCCGTATCTGCAGTAAGAACTTGCGGACCGATTTCTGTCTCCAGATTATTTAAAATATATGGGTAATTACCGGGTGAACTTGCAATTAAAACAAAATAATGTCCGTTTTCTTGCACTACCCGTTCATCCAGAATAGGCCACCCCCGCGAAGCCAAAAAGCTTCTTAAAACCTGTATTTTTGTCATGGGCTGAAATACATATCTGCTAAATGTTCTCGATTTGGACCAATCATCAGCAAGAATATTCACAATATTATCCGCGCCCATACCAGCTATTACTACATTGGTAACTTCTCCTGGTTGCAGGGTTTGCAGGCCATTTCCCTGCCGTACTGCAATTTTTTCCTGGTTCTTGCTGCCGGCAACAGCCACCTGGGTACGTCGATACGGTCCGTCCGCTATTTCGCTGGCAATAGCTCTGCTTGCCAACCCATTTTCCACCAGATAAGTACATAATAAGGCATGATCAGATCCAATATCAGCAACTGACTCACCTTTCACAATCATATCAGCTATAGTTAATAGTCTTAATGGTAATTTCATAATCTAACTCAGGGTGCCCCTTTCCCAAACTACATGATTCTATAACTTCATCGCCTGCTGTCATTTTAGAACTCTGCTAACAGTATAAACAAATCCCGGCTGAATAGCCGGGATTAATGTAAATTTTTCAGGTTAAATTATCTTTTAAACCACAGGAAGGTTCTTTATACTTTCCTGTAAATCCTTATCGGAAAATCCAACATCTTCAGTATTTCCAGCCAGATAATTCTCATAAGCATTTAAGTCCAGCATACCGTGTCCGCTCAAATTAAGAACGATACTCTTGGTGACTCCTTCTTCTTTGGCCTGCAAAGCTTCCTGTACAGCCACAGATAGAGCATGAGCCGATTCAGGAGCGGGCACAATACCCTCAGTACGGGCAAACAACAAAGCATTTTCAAAATTTTTATTCTGTAATACCGCCTTAGCTTCTATCAACCCATCATCATAAAGCTGGCTAACAAGCGGGGAATCACCATGATATCTTAATCCACCGGCATGAATTCCGGGAGGGGTAAAATCATGTCCCAGGGTGTACATCTTTAATAGCGGGGTAAAACCAGCTACATCACCGAAGTCATAAGCGAATACACCCCTGGTTAAAGAAGGACAGGCGGCTGGTTCAACCGCTATCAGCCGTATATTTTTGCCGGCCCGTTTATCAGGAATAAATGGAAAAGCTATACCGGAAAAATTACTTCCCCCACCACAGGCACCGATTACTATATCAGGATAGTCATCAACCAGTTCCATTTGCATTTTAACTTCCTGGCCAATAACAGTCTGATGCAGGCAAACATGATTGAGCACACTACCCAGTGAATAGTGGGTATCATCACGACTGACCGCATCTTCGACAGCTTCACTTATGGCCATAGCCAATGTCCCTGGAGTATCAGGGTTCTTGGCCAATTCTGCCCGGCCACATTCAGTCAATGTGCTGGGACTGGCTATACATTTGCTGCCATAAGTTTCCATAATAATACGTCGATAGGGTTTCTGATTATAACTAACCTTAACCATATATACCAAACATTCAATATCGAAAAGCTTACAGGCCAGGGATAAGGCTGTTCCCCATTGTCCGGCTCCGGTTTCGGTAGTAAGACGTTTTGTTCCTTCTATTTTATTATAGAAGGCCTGCGGCAATGCAGAATTAAGTTTGTGGGAACCAACCGGACTAACCCCTTCGTATTTATAATAAATACGAGAAGTAATACCCAACGCCTTTTCAAGTCCTCGAGCCCTGAATAATGGTGATGGCCTCCACTTTCTGTATAAATCTCTGACCTCTTTAGGAATTTCTATGAATCTCTCTGTAGAAACCTCCTGGGCAATCAAGCCCATTGGAAATATAGGAGCCAGGTCCGCAGGTCCCAGGGGTTGATGGGTTTGGGGATGTAATCCCGGTGCGAGTGGGTTAGGCATATCAGCCTGAACATTATACCAGAATTTAGGTATTTTATCCTCAGGCAGCATGATTTTAGTAGTCTCATCTCTACTCATCTCAAATCTCTCCTCTCATCTTATCAAATTTTGATGTATATAAAGTTAACTTTATCATATAAAATGACACTCAACAAGCAAATCTTAGACAACCTGTAAAACCTGTCCCTTGCCGGTAATAGAGCTTTCCCACTTTTTGCATCTATCACCCCAATATGCTAAAACTTCATCACCGCGTTTGATACAAACTACTTCACACAAGTTGGGACAACCTTTACACTCTCTGCTGCTAGTTGCAAATTCACCTTCCAGAATATACTCATCACCCCGGTAAGCTGTAATTCTGCGATTATGTTCTATATATTCGCGGGCCAGCATAGCTGAACCGATGGCACCCATTACTTCATAATGACCAGGAATGTTGACTTGTACCCCTAATACCTTCTCAAAAGCTTTTTTCAGGCCAATATTAGCAGCCACACCACCTTGGAATACAATAGGTTCTTCTATTTTTTTACCCTTGGCAACATTACTCAGGTAATTTCGCACCAGAGCCTCGCATAATCCCATAATAATATCCTCTACCGGATATCCCATTTGCTGTTTATGAATCATATCCGACTCGGCAAATACTCCGCAGCGCCCGGCAATCCGGACGGGCTGCCGGGAACTAATAGCATGACCCCCAAATTCTTCAATGGCAATATTTAAACGAGAGGCTTGCTGGTCCAGAAAAGAACCGGTTCCGGCAGCACAAACCGTATTCATGGCAAAATCATTTACTATGCCATTTTTCAAACATATAATTTTTGAGTCCTGCCCACCAATTTCTATAATTGTTTTTACATGGGGATAAAGAAACGATGCTGCTACAGAATGAGCCGTAATCTCATTCTTAACTACATCTGCTCCCAGTAAAACGGCGGCCAGGTGTCGCCCGCTGCCGGTTGTTCCTACCCCTTTAATAATGGTATCTGCACCTGTATCTGACCTTAACTTAGCAAACCCATTCTTGACCGCTTTGACCGGATTTCCCTGGGTTCTCAGGTAAATCTTCTTAATCAGGTTGTTTTTCTGGTCTATCAAAACAAAATTGCTGCTAACCGAACCTATATCAACTCCCAGATAACAATTCAAATGTCTTCCCTCCTTCTATATTCATCTTCCCGGCTCTGCGTCTGGCTATCATATCCACAAATGCCTCCAAACGAGTAATTATCCCAGCTTGGCCGGAATGCTCATCAAAGTACATGGTCATGCAAGGAATATGCTCTTTTTCACTCACCACGGGCAAAATTGTCTGGGCCACAATCTCCGGCATACAGGTTAGCGGGCCAATTTGAATCACCCCGTCATATTGCCGGCGGGCAAAATCCACGGTACAGCCCACTGTTTCCAGGCCATGGCCTCCTACCCAATAATTCAGATAAGGTTGGGCACAGCTAACTATTTTCTTATGGCTGGATTTCTTGATAAATCCCCCCATTAAGTGCTCATTAATCCATTCACTTAAATAGACCGACCTGGTTATTTCTACATCCAGGTTCCCCAGTGAACGGCATATATCATAGTTGGAGGCTGGCTCCAGAATAGTATATATCTCCCCTACCAGACCTATTTTAAGTACCGTACGTTTGTGCCCGGGGAGGATTGTCAATTCTTTTAGACCTGCTTGGACTGCTGCCCATAGTTCATCTTGGCTATTGGCTTTGTCGATTACTGCCAATGCTTGCTCATAGATGGTTTGGGCTTCATCTTTACAATCAGTACGGGGCAAATAATATTCCAGCCCTTTTTCCATTTTCTCAACCGCGTTTAGTTTTTTCCAGGCGAATTTTATCGCTTTTATTGATTCCCATAGAGTTACATTTTGTCCCAA
>JBDKUD010000371.1:0-15957 GCA_039679805.1 Syntrophomonas sp.
ATAGCGGTTGTCAAAAAGATATTTCATATATGCATCATTAACTGCCATCATAGGGAAAAGTAAGGCATTATCATGGTCCATGGCATGGAGGCGGGCTATACCGGTAGTAGTTTCCTCACAACCACCAATTATCTTCTTGGCCTGGCTAATGCGGTTTTTGTGAAGCTCCGTAACCAGGTCGGCTCCATCATCTATAATTGCATCTGGATTTAAATCCAGGGTCATTTCCAGAAACTTTTGATATTGTTCAGAATCTTCTCCATGAATAGCAAACATCGTAATACCGGAATCCACCAGAGCTGCTACTACGTCATCCTGGGTCGATAGGGGATTACTGGCACAACCGATAACATTTGCCCCGGCGGCCTTAAGGGTCTGCAACAGATAACCGGTCTTGGCTTCCAGATGAAGACAGCAGGCAATAGTTTTCCCAGCTAAAGGTTTATCTTTTTCAAACTCTTCTTTCAACATGTTGAGGACAGGCATATTTTGTTTAACCCATTCCAATTTATTATGACCGGAAGGAGCCAGGGAAAGGTCTTTTATTATAGATTGAACAGAAATAGCGCTCATACTAAACCTCCTAGAATATGATTACTTTAGTATAACATAACTCGGTGGAGTTTTAGCTTAGCCCCTACTTCCAGGGTTCATACCAATAATAATCTGTCAAATGGGCACCATAGTTACGTGCATCTTTTACATTGTAGTAATTGGTATTGCCCCAGTATATATCAAACCAGTATGGATGGTCAGGCCATAAACCATAGTTGACATCACCGGTATCCAAAACTACCAGCGATTGACGTTCCTCTCCCTGAATTTTTATAGGTTTATTCAGAAAAATCTCAGTTCCGTAAGGAATTATGGGGGTGGTTGCCTTACCGCCATATTGCAGTGGATGACGGGGATGAACGGCAACTCCGCCAAAATGGTATTGTTTCCCGCTGGAGGCAACCGGAGCACTTGCTGCTTCAGTATAAGCGGTCGATTTTTGTTGCTTGACGGAAAATTGAATATACCAGCGTTCTTCACCAGAAGGTGTTTTTTGTGTTTCTTCGGTCGGAGTAGGGGAGGAAATATCAGGCTTCCGGCTTATCTTGGTTTCATTTTGATAATAATATATTATTCCCGCCAAAATAATTACCAACACTGCTGCAACAACAATAAAATATTTATTACGCCAGAATGTCATGGCATACACTCCTTTGCTTTTTTACTATTTTGCGTTCTTGATGGTGTTTTTATTAATAGGAGAGTAAGTGTAATTTACATATAGATATAACCCAGAGTTATAATAAATGATAGAATAATTATGGTATAATAAATCTAACAACGAATATAAGGAGAATGAAGTCGTGCAGCTAAAGAATTCCGGTTTGGATAATAATCTATTCGAATATTTAACAAATTCAATCAGTCATACTCCGTTTTATCAATTGCTGGGGATTGAAGTTAATGAACTGGGGCCCGAATATGCAGAATTAAGTGTTGTGTCTGCAAAAGAACACACTAATCCACTTGGCATAGTTCATGGTGGTTTAATGATGACCATTGCGGATGCGGCCATGGGTAATGCTATAAGAACTCTGGGAATTAAAGCTGTTACAGTGGACTGTTCTATCGGGTTGGTCTCTGCAGTTGCACTGGACGAAAGAATTGTTGCCCGGGGTCGGGTTTTAAAAGCTGGCCGAAATATGGCTTTTGCCGAAGCCTCAGTATATGCGGGAAGCAAGCTTATAACTACCGCCAAAGGTACATTTTTTAAGACCGGTGACATAGATGTCAGGGGATGTAAAAATGAATACTAGCCTTGTGAAGGCGGATAATTATTCTCTATTTACTTTTGGTTCAACATCACATGCCCTTAAAGCCGAGACGGTATTAAAGGAACTGGGGGCAGAATTTTTAATTATGCCTACCTTACGGGAAATATCTGCCAGCTGTGGCCTTTCTGTTAAGATATTTCCGGAAAATGCTGAACCTTACTATGACATGCTTACCAACCACAATGTAGCTGTTCAAAGTGTTTACCATGTGCAAAAGATTAACCGGAAGAATAATGTAGAAAAGGTTATGTAAACTTACAACAATTGGGATGCGCCCAATTGTTTTTTTCTGCGAAAAACAGGATAAATGGGTTAGTATAAGTGTTAATATTACTTAAATACTTGTGTGAGGAATGGCTTAATGGATAAGTTCGATTTAGCTAATGTGATGCATTATATTGGTCCCGGCGGATGTATGGAACGTACTTTGCCGGGCTTTATAAACCGGGGGGAGCAGGTTAACCTAGCGGAACAGGTCTCCCGGGCATTCACTGATGAAATGTTTTTAATGGCCGAGGTGGGGACCGGAGTGGGCAAAACTTTTGGCTATTTGGTACCGGCATTAATTTGGGCAGTTTCACAAAAAGAAAAAGTAGTTGTCTCCACCCGCACCAAAGCACTGCAACAGCAGATTACCGAACGGGATTTGCCTGACTTGCAGCAGGTGCTGGACTTTAACTTCAATTTTGCAGAAGCCAAGGGAAGAGAGAATTATTTGTGCTGGAATAAATATCAAAAAATTATCGGGGGAAAACAAAGATTGGATGAACCCGAGGAACAGTTTGTTACTGCAATTCTTACCTGGGCGGAAAGAACCCGTACTGGTGACAAAAAGGAACTGGCTATAAGTGGTGATTTGATGGCTTACTGGGGAGTGGTGGCAGCTGATCGCAAAAGCTGTGTAAATTCAGAATGCCATTATCGTGATAAATGTTTTCGCCTTAAAATGATGAGAAATCTGGATAAAGCTGATATCATCATTGTTAATAATGCGCTGCTGTTAGCTGACATGATGGTAGATAATTCTGTATTACCGGAATATCACTATCTGGTATTGGATGAAGCCCACACTTTTAACCGGGAGGCCTTCGATAAATTAGCCAACCATTTTTCATTATATGAGACTATGGATTTATACCGTTGGTTATATAACGATAAAGGCAAAGGCTATTTGCAATATCTTAAAATCAGGTTTCCTAATATCTCTCCGATTATAAGTGATATTACCGGTCTGGTTGACTGCGGCATGGAGCTTACCAGAAAGTTCTTCGCATCTATTAGTGAGGGAATCAGATATCCGCAAGATTTCAGTTATACTCATATTATGGAGAATCGGAGCCGGGAGGTTAAATGGTATGACCTGGCGGTTCCTTTATACCAGAACTGGCGCAACAACCATAACCTCCTAATTAAGAAGCTGGAGGATGTCGCCCATGAGCTGGAAGGGGAAGACGAACCTGAACTCTTAGGAGTACATGATTCCATGATGGAAATCGGTGATAAACTTTATTACTTAATGGAGGAAGACATTGGCGGGCAGGAGAAAATTACCTGGGTAGAATATGATAGAGGCCAGGCCATATCTATATGCTCATCGGTTATAAATATCGGGGAATTAATCGACAACCAATTATATCAAAAATTAAAAAGTCTAATAATGGTTTCAGCTACTCTGACCATTGAAGATAAGTTTGACCATTTTGTAAACAAGAATGGATTGTCTGATTATGCCGAACAGGGACGTTTCTTTTCTCTTTTGGAAAGGTCACCGTTTGATTATCAAAAAAATGCCTGCCTGTATGTTATGGAAGATATGCCTGACCCTACCAGTGAGAAATTTGAAGAGGCGGCCAAATGGGCTCTGGATGAAATTATATCATGTACCGGGGGACGCACCCTGGTGCTTTTTACTTCCCGCAAGCAGTTGTTGGAAGCGACAGCATTTCTAAGACCCCGGTGTGAAGAAAACAATATCAAACTGCTGGTGCAGTATGAGGACGGGGGGTTCGGAACCCTTATTAATGAATTTATATCATGCTCTAACGCCGTTTTAATGGGAGTTGAAACCTTTTGGGAGGGGATTGACCTGAAAGGGGATGTCCTAAAATGCCTGGTAATAGTGAAAATTCCCTTCCGTTCCCCCACTGACCCTTATTGCAGTGCCGCATATAAGTATTGCCGTTCGCAGCGAATGAATAGTTTTATGAACTTTATGCTTCCTGATGCCACGGTCCGATTTAAACAGGGGGTGGGCAGACTTATCAGAAGTGAGGACGACCGGGGGGCAGTGGTTGTTCTCGACACCAGGCTGATTAACCGAAAATACGGGCAGGTTTTGATAAATAGTATTCCGATTAAAAATGTGATAACTTCTTCCCGGGCTGACATTAAGATATTGCTGGGAGAATGGTTATAATTTATTTTAGTAAATGGTAACCTTTTTAGCTACTCCTTCATATAATACACTGTATCGCAAATGACCGTTGAAGGGGTGAATTCATGCGCATTTATTATTTTAGAATTCCAGCATTTATGAGGACATTTTTAATGAAAATATGGGGATAGTTGAAGGAAGGAGTAGATTGCTACTCCTTTTTTCTTGCGGGGCCGTATTTAAGAAATTTGGTTAGGGGGTAGCAGCTTATGCCTGGTCCGCGAATGATTACTGGGATAATTCTTATCGTTTGTGGATTAGTGCTGCTATGGATTAATTGGTGAGAGATTTGGTATCACCTGGACCGGGTACCAGGTGGTACCAGAATCATATTTCAGCTAAGCCTACCCCGATTATACCGCCTAACCCCCCCGAGATTATGCATATCAGAATATTATAGATAAATGATTTGAAACTTATCAGGGCCGGGTCTAAAACAAACGTAGCAATCAGCATAATAATGAAGAATGCCAGTCCGAATGCTAATCCCCGTATCAGGCCCTTGTTACCATAAGCCTTGCTAATGGAACATCCCCCTAAGAAAATGCTGATAATTAGAACTGCGTTGGCCAATGGCCCCAGGAGAGTCTCCTTTAACGGGGATAAATATACTATGGAAGCGATAATAATGCCAAGGGTAAGCGAAATAATGAGCGATTTGCCCAGGCCAACAATTTCTATCGGTAAGTTCTTATTCATTCTACTAACACCTCCTCTATTGGAAAATATGTAAGGTATGTATATTTTATGACTGTTAATAAGGTGAGGACAAGCATATCATTCTGGTTTCCACTAATTTAGCCTTTCTTATGTAATACACCCTCATTTATTACCTTCACCATCAGTAATTTTCTGCAGCTTCGAAATATCTGACCTAATTCAAAACTTCCCATCATAAACATGTTTAGAAAGAATTTATTTTAAAGTGGTGTATTAAGTGATGGGAAATAGTATATTTTTGAGTCTTATAGCAGGCACCTGCACTGCGTTGGGCGCGGTCATGCTTTTTCTTAAAAGAACCTGGAGCAACCGGAGTCTGGCATTTTTCCTGGGCCTGGCTTCGGGGGTTATGGTAGCTGTAGTAGTTTTTGATATGTTGCCTTCAGCATTAATATTTTCGGGCTATAAGAAGGCCATAATAGGTTTTGCAGCGGGCATAATTACATTATGGTTGGTTAACAGCATAGCTTTTTCCAGGTCTAACGGAAGTGATAGTTTACTGGGGTTAGGTTATCTAATCATGTTGGGAATTGCATTGCATGATTTGCCTGAAGGAATGGCCATTGCTTTAGGGGGCGAAATGAAAGCCAGAACTGGCATGGTTATAGCTCTGGCTATTGGAATACATAATATCCCAGAGGGTATGGCAATTGCTGCACCTCTAATAATGGGAGGCATGAAGAGGTTTAGTATTTTCTTTAGAATATTGCTATTGGGATTAATTACCCCCCTAGGAACCATTGCCGGTATTGCTGCAGTATCAGTGGTGCCGGGGATATTACCGCTGCTGCTTGGTTTTGCCTCCGGGGTTATGATATATCTGGTTGGTGCTCAGCTCTGGCCTCAAGCTGGGATGAAAGACAGGCAAAGTCGCCGCTGGGGATTCTGGTTGGGCATGGTCGTAATATTAGCCGCCACATTCATATAGGCTTCTTTATTTCACATTTCTTCTTGAATAAAAACTAATGTCAAATCCGACAATAAATCAAAAAGGCGGAGGAGACATACATGCCAAATTTATTATATTTAGGTCTGGCTGCACTGTCCGGAGCAACCATGGCTTTACAGGGGACACTAAATTCTGTGCTGGGAAAGTTCGTACCTATATGGGATTCTATTCTGTTTATTCATCTGGTGGGGGTAGTTGCTGCTTTAGTAATAGTTATATTTACCGGCGGAATAAATGTTACCAGTTTAGGAGCTTTAGCTAAAATCCCCTGGTATGCCTACTTGGGAGGAGTATTAAATGTAGTAATTATATATGCAGTTGTTCGTACCATGCCAAAAATAGGAGTAGGAAATGCTACCACTGCAATTATAGTGGCCCAGGTGTTAACAGCAGTGTTAATTGACTGCATGGGTGCTTTCGGCATGAAAAAATATGAGTTTCAGTATCTGGATCTGCTGGGTATTGCTCTTTTAGCAATAGGTGCCAGGATACTTTTACTTAAGTGAACTTTTTGGTACGTGGTACGGGAAAATTTCACTTATTGAATATTCAGAAAAATTACTATAATTCCGAGTAGAGCTAATACAATGCCGATAATTGCGCTCCAGAAGGGAATGGGTAACAGGTTATAGGCAAGATCCAGATAGTAGGAAACGAGATCCTCCAGCTTAATTTGAGCTAGGCTTTTTTGTTCCTGTTTATAACGGAAATAGGCAAAGAAGAATAATATTAATCCCATGCCTATAAGTATCAAGCCAATTTGCATATTTTTCTCCTCTTCCATAATTATCTATAATAGATAATCTACCAGAGCTTCATAAGAAATAAAAGGGGCGGATAACTTCTATTCTTTATTTTCTTCAATATAAATACAATGCTAATGTCCGGATAAAACCGGGCTTTTTTATATAAAAATAATTAGTAAGCAGGAATATGGCACTTTTTTTGGTATCTATATAATATAGAGCAAAACTAGATGAAAATGATAGTTCATCTGCACTAAAGGTTATTAAAAAGCATGTACAAATACGAAATGTATTCGAGTATTGGGAATCTGCATAGTACAACTCGCCATTATCCATAACCATTAACAGTCTTGACGAATATAGCTTATCAATTATTTATAACCTTACCGAATAAACAGATTTAACAGAGAAGGTATACAAATGAAAAATTTCAAAAGGTGCTATCCTTTATTTTCGCTTTGTGGCTTAAACTGTGGGCTGTGTTCAATGCACTTGGATAATTATTGTCCTGGTTGTGGGGGTGGAGTTGGTAATCAACCATGTGCAATTGCAAGGTGCAGCCAACAGCGTGGCGGAATTGAATACTGCTATTTGTGTGATGATTATCCTTGTGAAAAATATGATGGTATAGATGCTTTTGACTCCTTTATTACCCATCGCAATCAGTTAAAGGATTTTAGGAAAGTCAAAAAAATAGGAATAAACTCCTATCAATCTGAACTTGCTGAAAAAATAGAAATTTTAAAATATTTATTGGCCAACTACAATGATGGGCGGCGAAAGAGTTTTTTCTGCATAGCTGTTAATCTTTTGGAGCTGCAAGATGTAAAATCCGTAGTGGAACAAATTGCATCTGAAACAGAATCGGACAATCTAACGCTAAAAGAAAAAGCTACCCTTGCAGCAAACCTGTTTCAAACTATGGCAGCGAAACGAAATATTGTGTTAAAACTTAATAAGAAACTCAGCAAGAAGTAGTAGTTTAATTATCTCATTGGAGCGAGCAATGCGCTCAGTTGGCTGCCCAGGTTCGCGGACTGGAAATCGGCAAGGTATCGGTGGGTACATCATATAGTGCCTACTATTGGTGGCTGGCAAAGCTGATAGCCGCATTTCATCAGCAGCATCCAAACATCAAAACAGGGCTCCTTACAGGAAACAGCAGTGAACTGTGTGAGGCCATGGCCGAACATCGTGCAGATTTCTGCATCATCAACCGGCGGGAGGGTGATTTCGATTGGATCCCTCTGCGGGAGGATCCAATGGTGGCATGGGTCCCGGCCGGACATCCCATGACGGCAAGAAAGACATTCCCTCTGGCAGCCTTTGCTGCCGAGCCGTTCATTGCCGCCTTCCCATCACAGGAAACAGACAATGCGCGGATTTTTGCACAGAATCATATCAAGCCCAATACCTGTTTCACAGATATATCCTTTAACTTGACTTGGGGGAGAAAACGGCTATTGACGAACGTAATAAAAAAGATTAACATACATCTAAACATATGAATATATTATCATATGTTTAGATGTATGTTAGGAGTGATTAGGGGTGGCGAAAGAATTTGATCGGTGTGACATCAACTGTATCCATGAAGAGGCTGTCGCAGATGTACGAAAAATAATGATAGGTGAAGATATAGCTAGTTCCCTGGCTGGATTGTTTAAGGCCTTAGGTGATCCTACCAGAGTAAAGATATTATTTGCCTTGATGAACCGGGAATTGTGTGTTTGCGACATAGCAGCAGTAATTAACGCCTCTGAATCGTCGGTATCACATCAATTAAGAATTTTGCGAACATTGAAATTGATTAAGTTTCGCAGGGATGGAAAAGTTCTCTACTATTCCCTGGCTGATGCTCATGTTGAAAAACTATTCGCCCAGGGGCTGGAACACGTTACTGAATAAACAATTATATTTTGAGCATTAGATGTAGCAGGGAGGGATCAATTATGGGAGAAGCAGCCGAAATGAGCAAATCAATGGTTCCCGGTAGTATTACCGTTACTGGTTTGGATTGCCCGGATTGTGCAGCAAAGGTTGAAAAGGCTGTGAAGCGGATACCCGGTATAGCCTCTGCAACGATTGTCTTCCCTTCGGGGAGGCTGGATTTTGAGTTTGATCGGAATCAAACCAGAGTTCAACAAGTAATCGATAAAGTAAAGGCAATAGGATATGACGCTGATGAACAAAATTATACCATGAGTGCGGAAGGCGTTTTAAGAACAAACTTTTGTATCACTGGAATGGACTGTGCTGATTGTGCCGCCAAGCTGGAAAAGCGCATTTCCAAAATTCCGGGTGTAGAAGAGGCAAAGGTCAATTTTGGAGCTTCTAAAATGACTGTAACTCACGATGGACCTGTTTCGGAGATTCTTAATGTAATCGGAAAAATGGGTTACTCAGGAAGGGTTGATGAAGGGCAAAAATCACTTCAGGTCCCGGTTTCTTTCTGGAAGACCAACCAGTACGCTATACCATCGTTGATTTCGCTGGTGATGCTGGTGATGGCTTCGGTTGCTGAGCACTTAGGGGTACCAGTAAAATATACTCATTCAGTGTATTTTATCGGAGCCATATTGGGTGGCTTTTTGCCAGCCAAGAATGGTATTTCAATGCTCATTAATGGTCATGAAATGGATATGAATTTCCTAATGACATTAGCTGCAATTGGTGCAATGGCTATTGGCCAATTTGAAGAAGCCGCTACGGTTGTCTTCCTATTTTCCTTTGGGAATGCTTTGCAGGGCTATACTCTTGATAAGACCAGGAATTCGATTCGGGCATTAATGGAGCTGACTCCCAATGAGGCATTGGTTAAACGGGACGGTACAGAATTCGTTCTGCCGGTAGATGCAATAAGACTGGGCGATATCATACTAGTCCGGCCGGGTGAAAGAATACCTATGGATGGAAAGGTTGTCTCAGGATTCTCATCTGTAAACCAGGCACCGATTACGGGTGAATCAATTCCGGTAGAAAAACAAGCAGGAGATGAAGTATATGCCGGAACGATTAATGAACGCGGAGCTATTGATATTGAAGTTACTAAATTGGCTAAGGATAATACCCTTTCCCGGATTATTAGCATGGTGGAAGAGGCTCAGGGACAACGAGCTCCTTCACAGCAGTTTGTAGATAAATTTGCCAAATATTACACACCTGCGGTTATAGTCAGTGCAGTGCTGGTTGCTGTCATACCTGCGCTGGTATTTGGGCAGCCTTTTGCAAAGTGGTTCTATGAAGCCCTGGGAATGTTGTTGGTGGCTTGTCCCTGTGCACTGGTCATTTCCACACCGGTATCCATTGTCTCGGCTATTGGCAGTGCAGCCAAAAGCGGTGTCCTGATAAAGGGCGGCATGTATTTGGAAGAAGCAGGGGCTCTGTCCGTGGTAGCCTTTGACAAAACAGGCACATTAACCGAGGGAAAACCACAAGTTACTAATGTAATCTCAACAAATGGAACCTCTGAGGATGACATTCTTTCTATCGCGGCAGCCATTGAATCACGCTCCGAACATCCCCTGGGAGAAGCAATCATAAACAATGCCCGGGAGAAAGGAATCAGTATTCCAGCTGTTGCCAACTTTGAAGCAATACTCGGCAAGGGTGCCAGAGGAGAGGTTAACAGTAAACTTTATCAAATCGGTAATAAGAGATTTTTTACTGAACAAGCCCTGCCTTGGGGTGATTTAGAAGAACAGGTTTCCCTGCTCCAAAGCGAAGGGAAAACGGTTATGTTATTGGGAGACAGCGAAAAAATCGTGGGTTTGATTGCAGTGGCTGATGTTCTGAGAAGCAATAGCAAACAGGCCATTGAAAAGCTTAAAAAAGCCGGTATTAAGAAGGTAATCATGCTGACTGGGGACAATGATCGTACCGCCCGGGCGATTGCCGACCAGGTAGGTCTTGATGATTTCAGGGCAGATTTACTGCCGGAAGATAAGGTTAATGCTATTAGAGATCTCTTAAGTGAATATGGAAAAGTGGCAATGGTAGGCGATGGTGTAAACGATGCCCCGGCCATGGCAATCTCAACAGTCGGCATTGCGATGGGTGCAGCCGGTACTGATGCTGCCCTGGAGACCGCGGATATTGCATTAATGGCAGATGACCTGACCCGCTTGTCTTACGCTATGGAACTAAGCCGGAAAACACTGGGTATTATTAAACAGAATATTACTTTTGCATAAATTCTTAATGGACTGATTTTATTGCTCGTAATCCCGGGATGGCTGACTTTGTGGTTAGCCATAATAGGCGACATGGGCGCCTCGCTTTTAGTAACTCTGAACGGTATGAGATTGATCAGGATGAGACATCACGGTTAAACGTATCTTATACCGGATTAATTGCATCTATGAAATAAGGGCGTACCGCCTTATTTATAATCGAAAACAAGGAGGAATTATGAATCATGGAAACGATTAAAGTGCTGGGTGTAGACTGCAACAACTGCGCGGCTCATGTGCAGAATGCATTAAAGGATGTAAAAGGAATTCAAGGAATTGATATTCGCTTACCTGAAAAGATTGCTTTGGTAACATTTGATCCAAATCAGGTTGCAAAGAAAGATATTGCAGATAAAGTTGAAGATTTCGGCTACGACGTAGAATAAGTTAATAGCTCTATCAGATGATTAGTAAGCCATCAACTCTATAAAAGTTGGTGGCTTATTTTAAATTAAGAGATGAGAATATATAAAAGCCCGTCGTTTATCCTTAATCCTCATAACCCGTAAATAAGCTGAATAGGATTTGCAGCACAGCTGTACCACCAATATTATTCTCTGATGGAAATGTATCCCTGTCATTAATGATGGTTGCTTCACAGTACAACGAAAAAGCGCAACAGTACTTGTCAAGTAGGAGGAAGTGCTAGGATATCTGCCCTACTTTCCACTACCAATATTTAATCCTACCAATAAGGCTACTAATGGGAATTTAAACAACCATTTGTGAATACTATTGTTTATAAAACATGAAGATAAACAGGAATTTTTCTGTATAGTTAATAGGCTTTCACCATATAATGCGAACGTTATCTATTAAATGAACAAACTTTTAGGAGAAATTTTATGGAAACAAACGATATTTTTGAGCAAATGGCATGCCGATATGATACAGAGGATAGAGTGAACACGGCTAAAATCATAGTACAAGCAGTACGCTCCGAGTTAGTGAACACAAAGGGAAAACTGCTTTGGATTATGGTTGTGGAACAGGTCTTGTCGGTTTTGGCCTAATCGACATATTTATATCAACGCCGGCTATTCGAACTGCGGGATCTGAAATACAAAAAGTTTGCGTGCAAACTCATGCCGACGGTGAACACGCCTGCTGTTGCCGGGGCTGTCTCAATAAGTGGTACCAAGTGCCGAAAGGCACGGGGCTGAATGAGCGGCAGCAGGAGCAAATTGTGAATCTTCTACTACTGTAGTAAGAGTAGAAAAGGCTACTTCCGGGAAGTAAACCGATTTGGTGGTAATAATTTACGGTTTTTAACGTACTTCCGGTCAGTTTAACAAATTCGCTGATTTTAATTTTATTCATCGTCACCCCCCCTTACAGTCAGTATAAACCCCGCCCCAAGGGTCGGGTCAACATACTTCGGTATAATTTTTAAATTACTTTTAAAGTCTAAGATCTTTTAACATTTAGTTTTAACGTATTCGAAGATCTTATTTCATAGTTAATCGAAGTGGTTCCAATTCTATGTGCATGTGCACTCGCGAATTCAGCTGCATTTTTTTAGAATCTTTCTTTTGCTTAAACTTAGCGGTTACTAGGTAATACTTCTTAGGTACACAAAGAAAAATATCTATCTTTTTTTCTTTATATTGCTATATTTTATTTAAATATGAATTGTAATTTAATAGTTATAGTTTCTTTACCATATCCCCCCTAAAAATAAATATAAATGCCCGCTTTTCACTTCTGAATGCCCGTTACATAAAGATAATAGTGATGTAAAATTAAAATAAATGATTTTCAGAACTATACTATGATTACAAAAAACTTAATAGTAAATTAACATTTAAGATTGGTACAAGGGGCAAAAATGTTACCAGCCGGAATTGCCTCGCCATCTGCTGCTTCAACAATACCGATCTCATCCTCGGAAATATTAATCGCCGGTACCATTGTAATTTTAAATAATTTGGTATTAATGCGGTAGGTACCAGGTGGCAGATAATCTGTCTGTGGTCCTTTCTGTCCGCTATTACGAAGAAAAGCTTCAGCATCTTGATAAAAATTATGTTCCTCTACCGATCGGCCAAAAATAAAAATTCTGGCGATTGGTAAATCTACCGCTGAAGCTTATAATTTAACCCGCGAGGCGATCGGGCCGGAAAGTGTAGCGCTCATAGAATTGATGAAGCTTATTGCATCAGGAAATATAAAAATTACCCCCGACATTGTTGCCGGAGGTGATTCAGGCGCTTTATTAAACATTTTGCTGGCTAAAATGCTGGATCGGAACCAGTTGCCTTTACTCTCACATGTCGAGGCAGCATCTGCGAACGAAACTAAATAACTATTTATACCACGACACAGCTCAGAGATGAATAGGGCTATTCTAAATGTTTAATTAGGACAGAGGGATAGCTCTTTTTTTTATCATACACACTGAAATAATATCTTTTTAAAGAAACGGGAGCATATATGTTTTTCAGAAGTATTCATTAACCAAATCCAGCAGCGATAAAAGGGTTGGCGACAGCCATTTGTTTTTATGGTAAACAATCTGGGTATACATTTCTATTTTGGGCTCTATCAACCTAAGATCAACCATAGTCCCAGCCGACAACTCTCTTTCCACGGCTGCGTAAGGCAGCAACGCAATCCCTAAACCGCTTAAAACAAACTGCTTGATCGCTTCAATACTGTCAAATTCATAGGAAGAGCCTGGCTTTATTTTGGCGTCAGACAGGTAATTTTCGATTACTGATCGGTAGCTGCAGTTGCGTTCTGTATAAATAAATGATTCCTGGGCAATATCCTTTAACTCAATATAGCCTTTAGCTGTTAAGGAGTGCTCGTTGTTACCAACAATAATCATGGGCTCTTCACATAACGTTTTGCTGATCAGATCTTCATCATTTATAATCTGGTCCAAAGAAAAGGCCACATCAATGATATTCTCGCGCAGCCATCTGGCAAAATCCAGGGGTGTACCCTGGCGTATGACTAATTTTACCTGGGGATAGAGCCGGCTGTATTCCTTTAAAAGAGCCGGCAGTTTAAAAATACATAATGATTCGGCAATGCCGATACTAAGTATACCATGGGGTTCGCTTGAGTAGGTCATAGCTTCCTGAACCTCAGAAGCATAACGGAGCAGTCTCTCCGCATGATACAGAAGATTTTCTCCATCCGGTGTCAGAGCAATTTTTTTCCCCAACCGCTCAAAAAGCCTGGTGTCAAATTCCTCTTCCAATAGCCGTACCTGAGCGGTAATATTTGACTGAGCATAGCCCATTATTTGAGCAGCGCGGGTAAAACTCTTCTCTTTTGCAACTGTAACAAAAATTTTAAGTTGTCGTAGTTCCATAAGACCTCACCAATGTTTAATTATCAATATAAATGATTAAAATAATCAAACCAATCTATTTTACTGGTTATTAATATGATGATACTGTAAATAAAAACACAAGTCTATTCTCAGCCGTCTATAAAATATTTAAGTTGTACATAATGTCTGAATGAAAGGAAGGATTTACAATGAGTAAACCGGTTCTGTTTACCGGTTCAGCGGTAGCTATTATTACACCCTTTAAAAATGATGCCATAGATTACGATAAACTGGCAGAACTTATTGAATTCCAGATCAGCAATGGCACTGATGCCATAGTTGTTTGCGGTACTACCGGCGAAGCGAGTACCCTGCCGGACGAGGAACATGTATCTGCGGTTAAATTTACGGTTGAGAAAGTAAGCAAAAGAGTCCCGGTTATTGCAGGGGCCGGCAGCAACGATACCAGTCATGCCATTAAATTATCTCAGGCAGTTGAAGCCGCCGGAGCCGATGGTATTCTATCGGTAACCCCTTATTATAACAAAACCACCCAAAAGGGGCTTTACGCGCACTATATAGCCATAGCCGGGAGTGTTAAAATCCCTATAATACTATACAATGTGCCATCCAGAACCAATCTTAATATTAATCCAGAGACAGCCAGAGATCTGTCTTTGATTGATAATATTGTTGCCATTAAAGAATGTAATTTCAGCCAGCTTGGAGATATTGTGAATTTATGCGGAGAAGATTTTTCGGTTTACTCAGGTGATGACGGAATTGTTGTACCTATGATGTCATTAGGAGCAAAAGGGGTTATTTCAACTTCAGCCAATTTAATTCCCCGGGATTTTCATGAAATGACAGCCAAATATTTAGCCGGTGATGTAGAAGAGGCCAGGAAGATTCAGCTTCGCGCTCTGAATCTAATAAAAGCGCTCTTTATTGAAGTAAACCCTATTCCTATTAAGGCAGCTCTTAATCTTATCGGAATGCATGTAGGTATTTGCCGCATGCCGCTCGTAGAAATGAGTGAAAAGAATCTGGAAGTCCTTAAGCAGGCTGTGGCGGATTACGGATTTAAAATAATTTCCTAAAACTAATTATTAAATTTTTATACGCTCTCAAAATTATAGGGGGCGTATATTTTTTCGTTCGCACAGCATGGACATAGTTGGAGTTAGATGGGGACGATTAATAATCTTCCCCATTCAATAGGCTAAAGCTCTCATAAGCCGTCCTCTGCATCGTAATCAATTACCTGTAGATTATACTGCCTAATAATTTCTATCAATTGGTCGGCATAAATTAGCGTACCGTTCTGATCCCGTTTCGTGCTATAACCCGCTTTTTCGAGAGCCTCAGCCTGTTCTGCATAATATGCCGTGTTGAACATACCATTGTTTAAATATCTTTTATTGCTGTACAAAAAGGCACCGTGATCAGCGATGGAATCGTTGAAACTGTTATATTTTCTAAAATTGGCTACCGTTTTGCGATTGAAATCTTCCATGGTATTCATACTGACACATTCTCCGTGCCAGTTTTGATCCGCTTTGATACCAAAGAAATTGTTGGCCTCTACACTTAGCTCTGATTTTCCCCAGCCTGATTCTAAAATCGCCTGGGCAATAGTTATGGAAGGGAAAATCCCATATTTATTATAGGAATCTATTGCGGCCGGGGTGATTGTATCGATATAATGCCAGTTCGAAGAATCTCGGTCTATGGGGAATATTTTGCCGTTAGCCAGTCCCACAT
>JBDKUD010000144.1:0-4344 GCA_039679805.1 Syntrophomonas sp.
CTTGAGTTAATTGGTCTGACAAAACTGCGAATGGAGAATCCAGCAAAGCTATCCGGCGGTCAGAAACAGCTAGTTGCACTGGGCGGGGTGTTAACTCTTTCTCCAGATATCATCGTGTTGGATGAAACCATGTCCCAATTGGATGCTGCTACGCAAGATAGAATAAAGAGTGTCTTGCTGGCGCTTAAGCAACAGGGCAAGACATTAATAATGATTGAGCATGAAAAAAAGAATATAGAGATCGCGGATCAGACTTGGCTTTTAGATCGGGGAAAGTTAATCCGGATGAGTTGTTCTGGGGAGTTGAATGGAAATGCATAAAGAAATTGCCATTGAGGCTAGAGAACTGGTTTTCGGCTATCAAAAAGCTATGAACATCATCCAGCATCTGAGTCTGTCCTTATATAAGGGGGAAACAGTAGTTCTGGTGGGACCCAATGGAGCAGGGAAGACCACTCTGGGAAAACTGCTGACCGGGATACTGAAGCCCTCCTCGGGAAAGCTTTTTCTCTTTGGCGAAGATAGCAACACTATTCCCCTTTTCCGAATTGGACAAAAGGTGGGCTACAGCTTTCAAAATCCGGAATGCCAGCTTTTCACTCTTTCCGTAGAGGATGAAATTGGTTTTGGCCTGAAATATCGGGGAGCTAGTCAGGAAAAGATTGCCCGGGTAACAAAATACCTCCTGACCCTTTTTGAAATTGAACATCTCAGGAATGCCTTTCCCTTAAATTTAAGCTGGGGGGAAAAGAGACGAGTAGTTTTAGCGGCCAGCCTGGCTCTGGAACCAGATTATCTGATATTAGATGAACCCACCACAGGACTGGATGAAGAAAGGATTGAGATTCTCAATCTGGTGTTGGACAGGCTGCGGGAAAATGGCATTGGTATGCTTTTAATCAGCCATAATCAGGAATTTATCAAAAAGAACGCTCGTCGCATCCTTCGCATGGAGAAAGGAAGGATTGCCGATGACTGCTGCCTCTAACCTCGATCCAAGGACCAAGCTTTTTTTGATTGCTTGCCTGACTACGTCCGCAGTGGTTATGACTCATTGGACTTTTTTAACCGGACTTTTTGTAGTATCCGTCCTGCTGCTGTTGATATTTGGCGTAAGCCCGTGGTCCGTAATAATAAAGACCAGGATGTTACTCCATATGGTAGCTGTCATCGCCATAATGCAGAGTATTTTTGTAACAGGCGGTCAGACCTTAATTATGGTAGGGGGCCTAAAGCTGGTTACAACGAGCGGACTGACGATGGCCGTCGAATTTGTTTTACGTATGTTAGTTATCGTGGCTTCCGCCGGCATTATATCCACATCCAACAGCCGGGAAATCATTCAGGGCCTGGTTCAATGGAAGATGCCCTTTGAGCTGGCTTTTATGGCCGCAATGGGCATTCGTTTTCTGCCTGTTTTTGCCGAGGAATTCAGAAATGCTATAATTGCTATCCAGCTTAGAGGTGTAGATTTGAAATCGCTCCACTTCCAACAAAGGCTAGAGATCTTTACCAGTCTGTTTCAGCCGGTGGTGGCCGGGGCAATGATCAAGTCCAAGGCGATTTCCATGTCTATCGAAATGCGAGGCTTTCGAGCCTATCCAACCCGGACAAGCTACCTGGTACTGAAATGTAATCGAAATGACTATGGGGTAATGATTGGCACCGGCTTATTGACGGCCATAATTATAATTTGGTATTTTCTAATATATTAAATATAGTTTTGCATGTTGTTAATTGAGCGTTACTTTACCTTGTAAAAAAACACTCGATTTTAGATTGCGCAGATGTTTATCAGGAAATCACGTTACATTAGACGGGGAAGAATATTATCAGAAAGGTTATCGCTATGAAAGTGTTTTCCATAATTGGTATTTCCAAGTCAGGGAAGACCACTACAGTAGAGGCTGTGGTAGCCGAGCTGCGGCGGAGAAATTATACCGTGGGATCTGTAAAGGACATCCATTATGAAGGCTTTGCCATGGATCAGGAGGGTACCAATACCCACCGTCACAAGCTGGCAGGGTCCCAGTTGGTGACGGCCAGAGGTTTGTATGAAACCGATATAATGTTTCAGAGAAGCTTGTCCTTGGCTGAAATATTGAGCTTCTATGACCATGATTTTGTAGTGCTGGAAGGGGCCCATGATTTTTGGGGACCCGGAATCGTATCTGCTTACACCGAAGAAGAAATAGATGACAGAAGACGAGACAATACATTTGCCGTAGTAGGGCAGATTTCCAATCGCTTGACGGAATACCAAGGCTTGCCGGTGATCAACGTAATGACTGATGCAGCAAAATTGGTTGACTTGATAGAGAAGGCAGTTCCGCACTGGACAGGCCAACCCCAATGGCTAAGGCGGGAGGAAAGTCATGCATGAGCAACCTACTCGCAAGCAGCTTACCAGCAAGAAGAACTATGTCTGCTGGGAGCAGGGAGAGCATGGAGATAAAGTAATTAAGGCATTCACCGATCAAAGTCGCTTTCAAATGGAAAAAAAGATGGGTGATCTGGTGCATAATTCCGGTTTGTTGACACCTTGCCGCCTTTCTGTTAACGAGGAAAACCTTGTGATCATTTACGAGTATGTCGATGGATCACCTGTTGTTGATCTCATAGAGAGCATAGAGCTTTCTCAAGCAGAAGATATTATTAGGAAAATATGTGCATGGCTGGTGAATTTCTATTCTATAACTCTGATGAAGATGGGTTGTCAGTATATTTTGGGAGATATTCATCTGCGGAATTTCCTCTATGAACAGGCTTCCAATAAGGTATACGGGTTTGATTTTGAAGAATGTCGTCCCGGGAGGATTGAGACCGATGCAGCACGGCTTTATACGTTTATTCTTCATTATGATCCGGCCTTTACTTCACGAAAAAAAGCTCTGGTCGCCTGCTTTTGGGAAACCCTTTCTGCTTCATTAGTACTGGATGAAACCTTTTTTCAGCAGGAGGTTAAGCGGGAGACGGCTGAGTTGATGGCCCGTCGCCGCTGTAACAGGTCTTTGGGTTAAAAGGACGGGAGTTATATCATGAAGAGAAATGACACTGTACTCTTGGGAACTATCATCTTAATAGCACTGCTGTGCTATGGAGGCCTTAAGTATTATCAGAGCATGCAGGAAACTACTCATAAAATCGCAGTAATCACACAAAACAATAAGGTTGTTGAACGGATTGACCTGGATACCGTAACTAAATCCAGAGAAATAAAACTGCGAGGAAATTATCATGAAACAATTAGAGTAGAAAAGGGACGAATCAGGTTTAAGGAAGCGGATTGTCCCGACAAGATATGTGTAAATACAGGCTGGCTAAGAAAAACCGATGATATAGCGGTATGTATTCCTAACAGGGTGATCGTGAAAATTGAAGATTAAAAATTTATGCAGAGAATTTATCAAGCTGCCCTGATGATTTTAGGGATTTAAGCAACTCTTTTAATAAAAGTCCGGTAAGAAATCCCGTAGGTACGGAAGAAAGCAACATAATGGGCAAATATAAAAAGATACCGGTGTGCTTTATAATCAGCGCCGCCATGGCTAATTGTCCCAGGTTATGGGCGGCGGCTCCGGCCACACTAATTCCAATTATGCTCAAACCGGATTGGAAACGTAATGATGTAGATAGAGGTAATAAAATCCCCATTAGGCAGCAAGCGGTCAGAGCACCGGAAAAACTTAAAAAAAAGCCAATATTTAGAAAGGTACCGCTCATTAGGGACCCGAGCAATGTACGTAAACAGGCAATCATAAACGCGGTTTTAAAATCAAAAATTACTAAAGCCAGCAAGGTCACGATGTTGGCTAAACCCAATTTTACTCCGGGAATGGGAAAAGGGATGGGAATAAGGGCCTCAAATATGTGGAGCACTATGGCAAGAGCTACTAAAACGGCGATAGTGGTTAACTTTTTTGTGGATGCCAAGCTTCTCATCTCCCTAATGTGAGATAGTGTCGACAGAATTTCTATCCCAGGAAAAAAATTTTATGATGATTCGAAAATGCCCCGATTAAAGCTTTGTCATGTTTTGTCATTATAGGTACCTTTTTCAGTTCTGATTTTAATGTTCTCATTTTATTACTTTGCTTTGCTATTGACAAGAATTTAAAAAGACGCGAGGTTTAATATATGTATTATTTTGGCCAATACATCCCGGGAAAGTCTATCATCCATAGGCTGGATCCGCGGGTTAAAATAGCAGGACTTAATTCTTTGAGCTTAATTGTTTTCCTTGCAGATGTGTTGATCCTGTTTCTAAGCAGTGCTTTTCTGCTAATAGTTACTTTAGGTGCTCAAATATCACCCAGGTATATTTTAAAGGCCCTTAAACCCAGC
>JBDKUD010000128.1:0-10324 GCA_039679805.1 Syntrophomonas sp.
GTGTAGGGGGTTGTTGACCCCCCCATTGCGGGTGTCAACAACCCCGTCCCCCTGTCATCATCACTTTAGCCTAGATAGGCATCAATTACCATGGGGTTATTTAATAGTTCCTCTCCTGACCCCGACAAAGCCACCACTCCGTTTTGCAAGACATACCCCCGATTGGCGATTTGCAACGCTTTATGAGCATTCTGTTCAACCAGCAGTATAGTGATTCCCCGGCCGTTTAATTCAACAATTACCTGAAATATCTGTTGCACCAGCAAGGGGGATAAACCCATGGAAGGTTCGTCCAGCAGCAAGATAGCGGGCTCACTCATTAAAGCTCGTCCGATGGCCAGCATTTGCTGCTCGCCGCCGCTTAAAGTACCACCTTTTTGTGAACGTCTTTCTTGCAGGCGGGGAAAGAAATCATAAACCAGTTTCAGATTTTTTTGGTTCGAGGTTTTATCCTTTATCCGGAAAGCACCCATTTCAAGATTTTCTTCTACTGTTAAGCGCGGGAATATTTTACGTCCTTCCGGTACATGTGCAATACCCAGCGCTGCCACCTGGTGCGCCTGCATCTTTTCGATGCTTTCATCCTTAAAAAACACTTTGCCAACACGCGGTTTCAATTGACCGGAAATCGTCCTCAGGGTAGTCGTTTTACCCGCGCCATTGCTGCCAATAAGTGATACGATCTCACCTGTCTTCACTTCCAACGATACCCCTTTTAAGGCTCTAATCTCACCGTAGGATGTTTCAACGTCTTGTAGTTTTAAAACCGGGCTCATACTAGGCCTCCTTAAACGGCTTCCTGCCCGAGGTAAGCCTTGATTACTTCAGGGTTGTTTCGAATCTCTTGCGGTGTTCCTTCAGCAATTTTGACGCCGTAATTGAGTACTGTAATTCGGTCCGAAATTCCCATAACGACCTTCATATCGTGTTCGATAAGAAGGACCGTGACTTTTTTTTCATCCTTCAAGCGGAGAATGAATTCCTTCATCTCATCTGTTTCATGAGGGTTCATACCGGCAGTAGGTTCGTCCAGCAGAAGCATTTTGGGTTTGACCGCCAATGCCCGGGCGACTTCCAATCTGCGCTGGTCACCATAGGGCAGACTGCGGGCCAGCTCTCTTTCCTTACCTTCCAAACCGGCATAGCGGATTAGTTCCAATGCTTCTTCATAGGCCCGCTCTTCTTCCCGGCGGGCTTTTTTAGTATTAAATATAATATGTCCTATACCGGCTGACAAGTGCAGGTGCATGCCCACCAAAACATTTTCCACCGCCATTAAATCAGGGAATAAGCGGATATTCTGAAAAGTGCGCGCTATTCCGCAAGCCGCTGTCCGGTCCGGTTCCAATCTGGTCATATCAATACCGTCAAAGATCACCTGTCCCTGATCGGGATGGTAATTACCGCTGATAATATTGAAAAAGGTGGTTTTTCCTGCACCATTGGGGCCAATAATGCTTTCAATGTGACCTTCCTGAAGTGAAAAATTAACTCCATCAACCGCCGTAAGGCCGCCAAATGATTTTCTAATTTCTTTTGCCTCAAGTAACATCAGGCTGCTCCTCCTTCTGGCTTAATACATTCCGCTGGTGTCCTTTAAACCATTTTGGCAGGGAACGTCTAGCCGGCAAAATACCTTGCGGTCGGTAGATACAGGCCAAAATCAGAATTAGTCCATAGATCATCTTCTCATATTTGGCCGGGTCAACCTGAGATGGAATATTGATAATACCTGACGCAGAAAGCTGCCCCAGGTATTCGGAAAACTCCTTTAAAATATTAAGCTGCAGCATCACAACTGCTACCGCCCCTATTATCGCACCGGAAACATTCCCCATTCCGCCGAGGATTACCATAGAAAGAATACCGATTGATTCCATAAATCCAAAACTGGAGGGATCAATAAAGGTCTGCTTGGCGGCAAAAATAACCCCCATGGCACCCGCAAATGATGCTCCAATTACGAATGCCAGCAATTTCATTCGTACCACCGGGACACCCATGGCCCGCGCAGCCAATTCATCTTCCCTGATAGCTGCCCAGGCACGACCAATACGAGAGGCATCCAGTCGTTTGGCTATAATAATCGTTATTATCACCACCAGCAACACAATAAAATAGAAATGAATCGGTTGATTCAGTACCATGCCAAACAATTCCGGAGGTTGAATGGGTGTTAGACCCTTGGGCCCATTGGTAATATTAATGGGTTTATCCATGTTATTATAAAGAAGCCGAATAATCTCAGCAAAACCCATGGTTACAATCGCTAAATAATCGCCGCGCAAACGCAAGACGGGAAATCCCAGCAAGAGACCAAGAAGGCCGGTCAGCAGTGCTCCCACAATAAGAAATAGCCAGAACCAGCTCCCTGAAACCGGGAAATGTGCGATGGCAGCAGGAATAAAATTGCCTGCCTGGGAAGTGGCAAAGATCGCATAAAAATATGCACCAAAAGCGTAAAAGGCCACATATCCAAAGTTAAGAAGACCCGCAAAGCCAACTACAATATTCAAGCCAATCGCCAGAGAAACATAAATCCCCACCTGGGTAATAACATCCAGATAATAGGTATTCTGCAAGCCCACAATCGGCATCACCGCCAGCAGCAAAATAGCTGCTATAGCTCCCTTCGCCAGCGGATGCATCTGCAGTTTATACAGCACAAAAAGAGAAGCCAGAAATAGGATAAAGGCCCAGTTGGATTGGGGCATCAGAAAAAATAACAAACTGGGAGCTATGGCTAAAAATAAGCCCAAGGCTAATTGTACCGGGCGGGAGGTATTCTTCAACTTTTCACTTATCAACATTTTTACACCTTCTCCCGTACTTCTTCTCCCAGTAAACCACTGGGTTTAAGTATCAGCACTAAAATCAGAATAACAAATGAAATCACGTCTTTATATTCCGCACCCATGGCGCCATTGGTAACGATTCCTAAAGTAGCTGCTCCAACGGCCTCTACGACACCTAGCAAAACGCCTCCCAGCATGGCCCCGGGGATATTGCCGATCCCTCCCAAAACCGCAGCAGTAAATGCTTTCATTCCGAGGATAAAACCCACATAAGGGTTAATCAGGGAATACTGCGTCGCAAATAGGGTTCCTGCACATCCGCCCAATCCCGCACCAACAAAAAAAGTTAATCCAATGACCTGATCGACATTGATGCTCATTAAGGCCGAGGTGTCACGATCCTGTGCCACAGCCCGAATGGCTTTGCCCCATTTACTGCGGCTTACAAAAAGGTGCAGTCCTAACATCATTACCACCGCCGCCAGAATAACAACCAGTGATTTAACCGGCAGTCTTAAATTCGAGGAAATCGCAATAGTCGCAGTAAAGATTGTGGGTGCAGTCAAATAAAACGCATTTTTCCAAAGTCCTTCGATCAAACGAACAGCATCCTGAAGAAAAAATGAAACGCCGATGGCTGAAATCAGAGGCACCAATTTAGGAGCCTCACGCAGCGGCCGGTATGCGATACGCTCCATTAATACACCTAGTGTACCGCTGATTAGAAGTGCTATAAACATTGCCAGAATGAGTGCAGCTGGGGCCGGCATTTTCCCCAAATAGCCCATGCTCTGAAGGAAAAGAAGGGTTTCCGTTCCCGCAAAGGCCCCCACCATGAATATTTCACTATGGGCAAAATTGATTAATTCCAAAACGCCATATACCATTGTATATCCAAGCGCTACCACTGCATATACCATGCCTAGAATTAACCCGTCCAGAAGGCTCTGAGGTAATATTTGTAAAAATTGTTCCATCGTAAAAGGCAGCCTCCTAAATACATACTCAAGCGAGAGGAGCATAAGATATGTTCCTCTCGCCTAAGGCTTATTATTGATGCTTATTTGAAATCTTTCGCAGCAATCTCTTTGACTACAATAGCAGGATATTTGGCTTCTTTGAATTCGGAAATATAGAGCTTGGCACCCATGTTGTCGCCTTTTGCATCCATGGTAATTACAGATGTAACACCCTGTAAATCCTTGGTGGCTCTTACTGCTTCACATACCTGTTTACGGGTCGGTATTTTGCCGCCATTTTTATTGATAGCATTCTTTAGACCTTCAATAATTACTGTCATAGAATCATAGCCATAAGCTGACCAGTTTCCGGGTTCTTTGTTAAACTTGGCCTGGAAACGTTTAACCCAATCTTTACCTTCCGGGGTGCGTGCAATGTCAGCAGCAGGTGAAGAATAACAAGTACCAATTGCGGCATCGCCTGCAATTTTGACAACTTCTGCATTATCCATGCCGTCCGGTCCCATAAACTTGGCTTTAATTCCTTTTTCACTCATTTGTCTTATGAGCAGAGAACCTTCCGGATAGATCCCGCCAAAATAAACTACATCAGGTTTTACCGAGGAAACCTTATTGAGTACACCACTAAAGTCGCTCTCACCGGCAGTAATTCCCTCAAAGCCGGCAACTTCCAATCCGATGGCCTTGGCACGTTTTTGGAATTCCTGAGCAATTCCCTGACCATAGGTGGTTTTGTCATGAATAATAAAGACCTTCTTGGCACTCAGGTCTTTCATTACAAAGTCTGCACCCATTGGTCCCTGAACATCATCCCGGGCACAAATGCGGTTAACGCTGGGAAGCTTGCGATCGGTTACATCAGGATTCGTGGTACCCGGTGAAACCATACAAAGATTGTCTTTGTTATAAATCTCTGAAGAAGGGATGGCCACGCCGGAATTAAAATGTCCAACTACCGCCATAAAGCTTTTATCGGCAATCAGTTTTTGTGCTACAGTAACCCCCATTTTGGGGTCTGCCTGGTCATCCTGCGGTGCAAATTCAACTTTAAAGCCCAGTTTTTCAAGTTCTGCTTTTTTCTCATCAAACGCCATTTGCGCACCCAATTTGATGTCTTCGCCAATAGCTGCATTTGAACCGGATAACGGGGTTACACTGGCAATTTTAATTACATTACCGGCTGAATTAGTACTTGCTGTTTTGGAGCCGCATCCCCCTACTGATAACATAGCCATTGCAATCAACAAGGCAACGACAATTAATTTACGTAAATCTCGCATTCCATCAACCTCCCCTTAATTTGGACATAGTCTTCATTTAACGATATCCCTTTCACACCATTCAATAACCATATTCCATAAGTTTATACCCGTGTTTGTTTTAATAATAACCCCCTCCCCTGGTGGTTTCTGTTTATATATATACTTGGAATAAACCTCAACGAAAAAATAGCCCCTGTTATAGGAATTCTTCATTCCTCGAACAGGGGCATCCCTGCCTAATGATCATCTAAATGCTTTGATCATGGCTTCGACGATTTGGTTAGTCGGCACCTTTGCCTCACTGACCGTTATATTGTGCGATTATGAGTGTTATTATTGCTTCTTCGTTGATCAAATGATAAAAATATAAAAATGCATGCTTTACTATTCACTAACAAAATAATACATTATTATGCTAAAAAAAGACAGTAAATTCATTATAGGAATACATGTATACAAATGTTTACCTAGTAATGAATTTTCATGGTACAGGTGTTTAACGGAGTGTCATATAGATGTGTCTAGCAGATAGAATTAAAAAAGCCGGTAAGTGATGGAAGCATCGACTTACCGGGAAGCCCTTTAATTATTGTCAATTACCGCCAGGAGCAAATATAATTTTCGGTAATATCTATGATAGTGAATATACAAAATCCCATAAAGCTTAGAATTACGATACCGGAATACATATCCAAATAATTTACCCGCATCCAGGAATCCATAATAAAATATCCCATACCATACTCAGTACCAAAGGTTTCAGTAAAAAATAGTATGGATACGGCTGTCCCCAAAGCCAGTCTGGTTGCGGTTAAAACATCGGAAAGTGACGCCGGAATTATAATTTCGGTGAAGATCTGCAGCTTGCTGGCACCCAGGGATTGAAGCGACCGGAAGATTTCTTCCGGGATGGCTTTAACCGCGTCCCGGGAAGTAATTATGATCTGGAAAACTATTATTAATACTATCATTATCAGCTTGGAAGCTTCACCTAATCCAAACAGTAACATTATTATCGGGAGCAGGGCAATTTTAGGTACCGGATAGGTAAAATACACCATAGGCGATAACAATTTATCCACCCTTTCAAAGTAACCCATCAAAAAACCTAACGGAATCCCAATTAAGATGGATATAACTATGCCTCCCAAAATCCTGCCCAAACTGTAAACAACGTGTATTTCCATTTTAGTTTTAAATATTGCCAGAATATTAATAAATACTGTCACAGGTGACGGTATAATAGGAAGTTTCAATATTAAAGCTAATGCGTACCAGATAATAATTACAACTATAAAGCTATACAAAGCCCCTTGCCATTTCTCTTTCGACAGCACCGGGATCATCCTCTATCAAGTATTTTTCTTAATTTCATAGACATATCGTAATACTCATCTCTAAATCTTAAATTGTCCATTTGGAAGCAGGGATTATCTAAAACTTCTAATATTCTTCCGGGAGAAGATGAAAAAACCACGATTTTACTGCCCAGATAAAGTGCTTCGTCTACACTGTGGGTAATAAAAATCGTTGTTACGCTGTTCTGTTTCCAAATATTTAAGAAAAGCTCCTGCATCTCTTCCCGGGTAATCGCATCCAGAGCTGAGAATGGTTCATCCATCAGCAGCAAATCGGGCTTTAATATGAACGCCCGGGCAATAGCAACTCTTTGCTGCTGACCACCGCTTAACTCTTTGGGATATCTATCCAAAAGAGCATCAATACCTAATTGTTCTAAAATATAACTACTGTATTCATCCAAAACCGGACGACCTTTTATCTTGGTTCCCAGCATGGCATTTTTATAAACATTTTTCCAGGGCAATAGCCCATAATTTTGGAGTATCAAACCTATACGCTGGGTTTTGGGGTTAATTGACCGGCCGTCTATTAAAACACTTCCAGTGTAATCCTTTAATATGCCTGACAATACATACAGAAATGTTGATTTACCACAGCCGGACGGGCCAATAAAGGTATAAATATCTCCAGTGCCTATATTAATGTTTAATTTATCGAGCGCTAATGTCTCTCTATCTTTTCTTCTGTACTTCACCGAAAGATCTTTGATTTCAATCACTAAATCATTACCTCAAAACTTTATCAGCTACCAAATCTTTATATTCATAATTACCTTTAATGAGATTCTTTCCTTTCATCCATTGCACAACATCATTAAGAATCTTTTCGCTCGGCAATTCTGCCTTACTATACTTTGGAAGCTTAATGGTATCTTTTATTGCTGCCGGGAAACCCTGTTCTTGTATAACAAAATCGATATAACTTGAAGCCGGTTCTTTCTGAATATAAGCTACTGCATCATTATAAGCTCTAAAAACGGCTTTAACCTCTGCGGGGCTTTCCTGCAAGCTTTTGCCGGTAAAGGCTATGGCTCCGGCCTTATTTGCCATTTGGTCGGTACTATTTAAAACTTTAGCCCCATTTTTTACGGCCAAACCAGCCAAAGGTTCGGGCAGGATAGCAGCATCAATCTTACCGCCCTGGAGCATCTCCAGTCGGGTTGGCAGTGGAGGAATGGCTGCTTTATTAACGTCCTCAGCTTTCAATTGGGCTGCTTCCAACATCTTATCCAGGGAGTATTCCATTATAGTATTGGTTGAAAGTCCAATATTTTTCCCTTTAAGTTCATCAGCGGTATTAATTCCTGAGTTCTTCCCTGCCATTAATTCGATATTACCATCGTTTTTAGCAATTATCTTAAGATTAATTCCGCCCTCATTGGCAAACACTACGGCAAGAATATCGGTTATAACTCCATCCAGTTTTCCAGTGTGAAGAGCACTATCCCTATCCGCCGCACTTTTAAAGTGTTCTATTTTTACCTTAACTCCCTCTTTTTCAAAATAGCCGTTTTTCTCAGCTATAATAAATGGAATTGATTCAACATCAGGCATAACTCCAATAGTTATTGTCTTTTCCGGCACTGAGGCAGTTTCTTCTTTACCGCAGCCTACAAAAGTAAAACCACTGATAATAATTAGCAAACAAATTAGTATCTTTTTCATTTTTCCCCTCATCCCTTTTGAATTTTTTCTACTTTCGCACCTTTTTATTATCTGCCAATAAGTTTAATACATCATTCTCCATAAAACCACATGTTTTAACATTAAGCTTTTATAAAAAATTCATTCACTCTTCATTAAATGTTCACAGATACTGTCCATACTAGAACTGTAAAGAGCAACATGAAAATGAAAGGAATGATTGCATGAAAAACAAGACATTGGGTAAAGTACTCTCTGGCTTAGTGCTTGGAGCCCTGCTTGTTACTTCAGGTGGTTTTGTATTGGCAGCCAGTGATAATACTACTGCTCAATCAACCTCTGTTACTTGCCCATCTGGACATATGAAAGGGATATTTGAAAAAGGGCCCGGGATAGCAAATGATTTGCTGCCGGCTGTTCTGAAAGACCTGGTAAACAATAATTCCCTCACCCAGGCTCAATCTGACCAGTTACAGGCATTAATTAAGGAGAAAAACCAGGAGAGACAGGCACAGGCAGAAAAGATAAAAAGCATGACTGCCGAAGAACGCAAAGCCCTGCGTGATTCCCAAAAGGGCGGGAAAATTAACCTGTTCACACAAGCAGTAACCAAAGGGATCATTACCCAGGATGAGGTAGATATGATTAAAAAGGCTGTGCAAGCGGCAACTAAAGAACAACAACAAACAGATATGAAGACTAACTTGGCTGCCCTGGTTGATAAGGGAACTATAACTAGTGCACAATCAGATGCCATAATAGACCAGTTTAACAAAATGGAAGAACAAATGACCGCTCAACGAGACAAAATGAAGGATATGACCCAGGCAGAACGCCAGTCATATATGCAACAAAACAAGCCTGAAAAAGCCCAGCCTTTACAGGCTCTTATAGATAATAACACCCTAACCCAGGACCAGGCAGACGCTGTAGCAAAAATCTTACCTGGCAGACATGGTGGGCACGGCCCTATGGATGGCTCTAAGCAGTCTGCCAAAACCGGGAACAATACCGTACAGGAATAATATAAACTTCTAAATGCTCTACCTACCTTAACATACGCCCGTCCAATTATTTGGGCGGGCGGTTCTTATAGTATCTCGAAAGGACTATCACCCTAGCATACTTGACAAATTAAATTTTCGCAAAATAAACAATGTTATCGACTGTAGATACAGCTAATTTATCTGTCACAGCCAAATGATAAAGATGTGACATGGCTTCCCCGGTGGCAAAAAGCTTCTGTCCCCAGGGGAATTGTTCCCAGGTTTTATAGGAAAGATCCCATTCCATCTGACTGGCAACCTGAGCCGCATTCATTCTTACTTCACCTATAATATTCATAATATCGTTCATACGTTTATCATGATGGGTCTTTAGTTCTTTAATGCGTCCACGACAGTCAGTCAGAATGGAGCGATGGCCGGGTAAAACCGTGTTAATATCCAAGGCAGCTATTTTATCGAGATTTTTTAGATAATTTCCCAAAACATCTTCGCCTGGTCGCCAAAGAGTAATATTAGGGGTAATTTTTCCTAATATGTGATCTCCCGATATCAAGAGTTTTTTATCCGGCTCATAAAGACACATATGCCCAGCAGTATGGCCTTTGGTTTCCACACATTGAAAGCAATAGTTTCCTACTTTAATTTCATATCCTTCATTAACTGTGGTGAATTTATCAAAATTCTCACAAGCATACTTATAACCCGGGTGCTTCTCTACGTTGTCTTCAATTCCAGAAGCAATTAATCCGCTCAAGTGCAGGAAATCGCTAAACATCGTCCAATGCGAATTAGTCTGGCTGGTTGCAACTACTTTACCATCATTCTCACTCATCCAAACAGTTGTACTAGGTGTTGCCAGATATTTTGTCAAACCAGAATGATCAGCGTGAAGGTGGGTGATAAAAAGATCAGTTGTTTCCATTCGCGCACCCAGATCATGCAGTCCCTGGACCATTGCATTTCGGGACTCGTCACAATTGAAACCAGTATCAATTAATAAATTTCTCTTTTGACCCTGAATGACATAGGAATTGGTAGCTTTTAGAGGATTCTTAGGTAATGGTATTTCGACTTTGTAAATATAAGGCAGAACTTGTTCTATCATTGTACACCTCCTTTAACATAGTTTATGAAACATTTTACTATTTTATATTATACTTATTTAATATTAGTCTCTTTTCCGTCCAAGAAGTCTTTTCCTTTACTAAATGCATATGTACTCAAACCCCATAGTCGCGACTGCCTGGGCTATGGTTTGCAGCCCGAGAGTCACCA
>JBDKUD010000118.1:0-4548 GCA_039679805.1 Syntrophomonas sp.
CTTTTTTATGGGTAAAAATATACACCTGGCTAATAGCCAAACCGCATACCAGCGCGGCCAGTACAATGAGCAAGGTTTTGCTGATGGTGAGCGTCTCACCGATACCAGAGGTAAATAGAGCATCCAACATAAAAAGGCCTCCTTATAAATTTACATTGCCTTGGCCATGATATAAGCATTATCTGTATTAAGTAAACAATCTTTATATAACTGGCCATACTTGGAATAACTGGTGGCATATATTTCGTGACTCGACAGCAAATTAGCCAACCACAGCGGAAAAGCGTGAGATACCTTGATTTCCATCAGGTACATGCCCGGGGAAAGAAGGTCTTCGCCAAACCTCCCCTTTTCCAGGTTAACATTATCGCAGCGGCTGATTATATTGCGGTCAAAGGTGATACGAAATTCTTTGTCGTCCAGGCCAAACAGCGCCTTGCGGTCATAGCTGATATAGGCAGCAGGTTTGACCTTATTGATCTGGCGAAAATAATCAATCTCATTCAGCACTTGTCCGGTCAAATAGTCCATACTAACCGGTCTTATGCCATGTTCCAGATAATTATAGGCTTCAGCCAGAGATAGCGTCGCCCGGCGTTTCGTTACCAACCCGTTGATTTTCTTTTTCAATTCCAGGAAAACCGTAGTATTTGGCGAAATAATGTTACTATAAGTTCTCAACCGTAATTTTTCTTTAAAGTATGGTTTGGAAAGTGAATGGCGGATGACGCTGGAATTATCTGTATCATAATAAACATTATATATGGTGTATTCCTGACCATCCTTACAGAATTTATCAAAACGCATGCACTCTAATAAGGTTGGGAATATTTCATTATACTGGGCATGGTTCACCAGAAATTTCTTTTCGAATCTTTTAAATGTAGCGATAGTCATTATTAATCCTCCCTTCTTGGAATAGTATCTGAGCTAACTTATAGGCATATAATACGGCCCTTTGCTTAAATTGCTCTTAAACCAATAAAATTCAGTTAATTTTCAGCTAAATAAATTAGAATAATATCTAATAAAATTGCTATATGGTGACCTAATCTTCTTTTAAAATTGGAAGGGTGGTTATTAATGAGAATACTGGTGGTTGAAGATGAAATCCGTCTGGCCGAAGCAATAGCTCAAATTATTAAACAAAATAAATATACGGTGGATGTCGTAAATGATGGTGAGGACGGTTACGATTATGCCATGAGCGGCATCTATGATGTGATTGTACTGGATGTTATGCTGCCGAAAATGAATGGATTTGATGTGGTACGGGAGATGCGCCGGCAAAAAAACCAAACCCCCGTTATTTTGCTGACTGCCAAGAGTGAAGTTACCGATAAAGTTACGGGTCTCGATGGCGGTGCTGATGATTATCTTACCAAACCATTTGCGCCTGATGAACTAATAGCTCGTATAAGGGCCCTGTCCCGGCGTAAGGGGGAAGTAATCATGGATGAATTGATCCTGGCCGATTTGGAATTAATCCTTTCCAACAATATACTGCAGTGCGGTAATAAGACCGTACAGCTGGGACTAAAGGAATTTGAAATAATGAGGATCTTACTGTCTAATCCCAATACCATCGTACCCAAGGAAGATATGCTGTTAAAAATCTGGGGTGCGGAAAGCGATGCGGAAGACAACAACGTTGAAGTTTATATATCCTTCTTAAGAAAAAAACTAGCCTACCTTAATAGTGCCGTAAATATCTCCACTATTCGCAAGGTCGGCTATCGCCTGGAAGTGAAAAAGTGATTAAAAGACTAAAGTATAAATTTGTCCTAATTAATATGGTACTTATCACCATGGTTTTGATGGCCATTTTTATTGCTGTCTATGCTTCCACCCAGCAGCGGTTGGTCAGGGATAGCATGGATATTTTACAGCGCACTTTAATGGAAGAAAACCACGATCAGCCGATTCGCAGGGAACTGGCCGGCCCCAAAAAAGAACCGGGTTTTACGCCTGCACCTACATTTGTTGTCACATTGGATGCTAATAATAACATAGTAAGTGCCCAGGGGAATCTGTTTGATCTGTCGAACCAGGAATCCTTAAAAGCAATTGTTAAACAATGTTTGGCCAATGATAAAAGTTCCGGGATAATTTCCGGCGAGAACCTGAGATATCTTAAACAAGTAACTGGTACCAGAACCAAAATTGCTTTTATGGATCGCAGTATGGAAAGCAACACACTATCTACATTAATAATAACTTCAATATTAGTGGGAGTCGTCAGCCTGGGAGTATTCTTCTTAATCAGTTTATTCCTGGGGGGCTGGGCTCTGCGCCCGGTGGAAAAGGCCTGGGCGCAGCAAAGAAAATTTGTGGCGGATGCCTCCCACGAATTGCGCACACCTTTGTCGGTAATACTGGCAAATGCCGGAATTGTACTCTCCCATCCGCAGAGTACAATTCAAGACCAGGCTAAATGGATAGAGTACATCCAAATGGAAGCCAACCGGATGAACGTTTTAGTTGAAAACCTGCTCTTTTTGGCCAGGTCGGATGATGCCCCAAGCAGTATTGTGTTATCCCGGCTTAATTTAAGCGAAACGGTATATGGTGCCATATTGCCGTTTGAGTCGGTTGTTTTCGAGCAGGAAAAGGAGTTGGAGATCAATATTGCTCCTGAGATTTATGTTAACGGTAATGAAGACAAACTTAGACAGCTCTTGGCAATTCTTTTAGACAATGCCATCAAATACTCCCATGATAAGGGTAAAATTACTGTTAGCATTCAGAAAACAAGCGAGCACCAGGCGGTTCTGTCAGTTATCAACCGAGGTGTTCCCATTCCTCATGACCAGATTGAACATATATTTGACCGCTTTTACCGGGTCGATGAGTCACGGGCCAGAGAACAAGGCGGATACGGGTTGGGGCTGGCAATTGCGCAGAGTATTGTCCTTATGCATAACGCAGAAATTACTGTTAAGAGTTCAGAAGAATCGGGAACAATATTTGCGGTAACCTTCAATAGCCTGGCTTAGCCTAACAGTTTGCAGCAGATTGACCTTAATCAACTGTGGCATTGTTTCATAAGAAGCCATAAAACAGCGGATCTTTCTGCGTTAACCACCCATAAAAATTAGTTTCTAATAAGTGAACTTAGTGGAACCAGGTTCAAAGTTCACTTATTATACTGTGAATTAATTACAGAAAGATCCGCTACGAACATCAGTAACCAGCTCACTTCTTTTTTTTTATTGCATTGCTTTTACTTTGGGATAATAGAAGACATACTTTTTTTGCACCCAATAACTACCTGTAAACAAAATAGCTTCGGTTAGAATTTTAGCCGGTATTAGCGGCGTCGATATGGTATTGACCAATAAGGACATTAACAGATAATTGCTGCCCAGGATGACTGCCACCAGAGAATAATAACGTAAAATGCTGCGCGGGTTTTGTTCCGCGCCGGCTTTGAAAACTAAATAACGATTGCAGATATAATTGAACAAAGAACTGCAAACACGGGCTCCAACGATCGATAGCAGCAGGTTGTTAGTTATTTTTTGCAGCACTAAAAGCAATATAAAGTCTAATGCGGCGGCTGCCAGTGAGGAACCACTGAATTTTAAAATCGGTAAATATACCCGAATAGAATCAAACACGGGATGAAAATGGGATGACTTATTGTTTCCTTCATAGATTGTCGAGATAGGGATCTCATAAACTGAATAGTCTTGCCGCTGAGCCTCCAATAAAATGTTCAGTTCATATTCAAAGCGGCAGCCAGGCACCTGCAGCAGCCACTCAAACATCCAGGCCGGATATCCCCGCAGCCCTGTCTGGGTATCATATATTCTCGATCCGGTCGCAAAGGCAAAAATAGCTCTGGTTAGTGTATTCCCCACCCGGCTGCGCCACGGAACTTTGCCAATGAACTGTCTCCCGCCAAGTACAATATAGTTGGCCTTTTGCCGTGTTACCCGGGCAACTTTCAAAATATCGGTCACTGAGTGCTGACCGTCGCAATCTGCGCATACAACCCCTTCTTGCTCACCTATAGCGATGAAATAATTAATACCGGTTTTAAGAGCCGCTCCTTTGCCCTGATTGAAATGGTGATGAAGCACAGTGCAGCCCAAACTCTCTGCTTCATTAAAGATAGGCTGATACTTGTTCCCACTGCCATCATCAACAATTACGATTTGTTCCCCGGACTGCTCTTTTAGCTGCCTGATTAAGCACAGCATGCGTTCATCAGGTTCATAAGCTGGAATTAAAATCTTCATAAGATTACTGCCCAGCGATCTATTTAATATAGATAATATCGCTGGTCCCCCTTTCCTGATTTTTGCCTAAAGGATTGTTTATTAAATCGCCCATGAAATACATTGTTGATGAACCGCCCCCGTCGAGGTTGTAAGCTTCAGTGCAGCCCAGATCGGCAAATACTTCAGCGAACTGAGACAAAGTCATTCCTTTGCTGTAGCCGTCGGCGCGCCCGTCAACAACGATAAAAACATAGTGATTGGGAGCAATCATGCCGATGCCGGTGCGGGGGTTGGAGTTGTCGATGGAACGGTTGCCGAAATT
>JBDKUD010000100.1:0-10614 GCA_039679805.1 Syntrophomonas sp.
TCCGCGTTGAATTACGCCAAAGTCCTCTGCCGGACAACTCTTTGCTTGGGTATCCTTATGGTAACCTCATATTCACTATCGCTGTCATTTTCGGCCATATAAATCTCAATTCCGGTTTGTTTGGCCCGGTTAACCGTTTCTTTAATGGTATTTAAAAAAATACGCGCGTCTCTGATAATCATGGAAACACTGTGGTTGCTTTCTTTCCTGATTTCCTGGGGAATATTATTCACTTTTATCTTTTCTACCAACTCTTCCGTTTCTTTAACGGTAAGTTCTTTTTCATAAATCTGTTTGACAACTTCGCGCTGCATTTCCACACTGTTTAATTTAAGAAGTGCGCGGGTATGGCGTTCAGTAATAACATCAGGAGAAATAAAGCTTCTAACCTGTCCGGAAATCTTTAACAAACGAATTTTATTAGCTATTGCCGACTGACTCTTACCAACCTTGCGAGCCAACTCTTCCTGGGTCATACCAAAACTGTTAATTAATACGCTGTAAGCATTAGCCTCTTCAAAATAGTTCAAGTCCTTGCGCTGCAGGTTTTCAATCAGAGAAACCGCCGCCGCCTTTTCATCATTCATATCTTGAACTATAGCTGGAATCTCTTTTAATCCAATCAACTTACAAGCGCGATATCTTCTTTCTCCGGCTACAATTTGATATTCATTATTAACCTTACGTACAATAATCGGCTGTATTACCCCATAAGCTAAAATTGACTGGGCTAGTTCGGATAGATTTTCATTATCGAATTCTTTTCTGGGTTGGAAAGGATTACGCGTGATTTCATGTATCCCTATGGAAATAACCCGATTCTGGTTATTCTTGGCCCCCATTAATCGTTCCAATGGCCCTACCATAAGTAACCACTCCTCCAATTATAATGGCCGCTTGGATGGAATACCCACCCGGCGCGGATATTTAGCAGGAGTTGCTGCCGTTTTTTCGACCATTACAATAGCCCGATCTCTTTCTTCCAGCAAACTGTACAGGTAAATATTCCCCGGGCTTCCGCCTAGCAAATGTAAGGCATTACGGGATTCATTGATTTCTTGTTGATAGTTGCAGCCTTTCCACATAACGACCTGCCCTCCCGGTTTAACCAGGGGAAGCCCATATTCAAGCAAAATATTCATAGCCGCTACGGCTCGGCTGGTACAAAAATCAAATCCTTCCCGGAAACCTTTATCCTGCCCCAATACCTCAGCTCTTTCGCAGATAACGGTAACATGGGACAATCCCAGTTCTTGGCTGGCGGTTTGTAAAAACAGGCTTTTCTTATGGTCTGATTCTACCAGAGTAAAATCCGCATCCCGGCAGTACATAGCCAGAACTAAACCAGGAAAACCTGCTCCGCTACCCAGGTCGATAATTCTTTGGTTGGTGAAAGAAATAAAATCTAATACCCTTATACTATCCTCTATATGTTTGTCCAGTTCATACTGAATAGACTTCCTGCTAATAAGATTCTGTTTTTCGTTTTCCCTAAGCACCAGTTCTTTAAACTTCTTTACAGTTATTTCCATATTTATTTTTTATTTCCTTCTTTTTTTCTCTAAAAAAATTAACAAAATACTTATATCAGCAGGATTAACCCCCGCCAGCCTCGATGCCTGGCCTATCGACAGCGGGCGAACCTGTTTCAGCTTCTGCAGTGCCTCGTTAGCCAATCCATATACATCATCATAATTAATATCTTCCGGTATTTGTTTTCTCTCCATCTTTTCGAATCGTTCAATCTGTTCTTTTTGCTTGTTAATATATCCTTCATATTTACTTTGTATCTCTAATTGCTCCAGAATATCCAGGTCCAGAGGCGGCAGCCATCCCTGCTCTACAAAATGATATACCTTGACCTCCGGCCGCCGGAGTAATTCCCACAGTGAAATCCGGTCTTTTAAAGGAGCACTATCAACTTCCTGTAAATACTCGACTAGTTTCTCATCACCCTGGGTTACCCATTTATCCATCAACTGCTTAATACTCTGCTCCAGAATATCCTTTTTATCCTGATATAGTTTCCACCTTACATCATCTACCAAACCTATATCTCGTCCCTTTTCCGTTAAACGTAAATCCGCATTATCCTGTCGCAATAGAAGCCGGTACTCGGCCCGCGATGTCAGCAATCGATAGGGCTCATCAAAGTCCTTGGTCACCAGGTCATCGACCATAACTCCAATGTAGGCCTCACTTCTTTTAAGAATAAACGGCTCTTCCCCTTTTACCAGCAGGCCGGCATTTATTCCAGCTACCAAACCTTGAGCAGCTGCTTCTTCGTAACCGGAGGTACCATTAATTTGTCCGGCCGTAAATAGCCCCTGCACAGCTTTGGTTTCCAGTGTTAACTTCAACTGGGCTGGTATTACATAATCATATTCAATAGCATACCCGGTCCTGACCATACGTACATTCTCCAGACCGGGAATACTTTTTAATACCTTAATTTGCACATCTTCCGGCAAACTGGTATTTAATCCCTGAACATACATTTCCTCAGTATTTTTTCCCTCCGGTTCAATAAACAATTGATGGGCTTCCTTGTGAGAAAAACGTACTACTTTATCCTCAAAGGATGGACAATACCTCGGTCCTTTGCCTTTAATAACTCCGGTAAACAGCGGTGCCCGCTCCAAATTATCCTTTACCACCTGATGGGTAGCTTGGGTACTATGAGTCAACCAGCATGACATCTGGGGCCTATTAACTCGGGGACTTATAAATGAAAATCTTAGTGGTTTGTCATCGCCAGGCTGTTCAATCATCTTGGAAAAATCTACACTCCGACGATGTATTCGCGGTGGAGTACCGGTTTTAAATCTACCTAGTTTAATCCCATTAGCAATTAAACTTTCTGACAGCTTTATTGGGGGAGATTGGTTTCCCGGTCCCCCTTCGTAAATTACATCTCCTATAAATATTTTTCCCTTAAGGTATGTGCCGGAGGTTATCACTACCGCCTGGCATTCAAACCGTGCCCCGGTTTTGGTTACAATAGCGGCAACCTTTCCGTCATCTGTTTGCAGCTCTTCCACCTCGGCCATCAGCAAATCTAATCCGGGCTGGTTAAGCAGCGTCTTTAACATTTCGTTATGATATTCATGCTTATCGGCCTGGGCCCGCAAAGCTTGTACCGCGGGTCCTTTGCCAGTATTAATAATCCTCATCTGCAGGGCGGTTTTGTCAATATTTACTCCCATTTCCCCGCCCAAAGCATCAATCTCTCTTACCAGTTGGGCCTTGGCTGGTCCGCCTATAGAAGGATTACATGGCATAAGAGCTACGTTATCTATACTTAAAGTAATCAATAAAGTATTACAACCTATACGTGCCGACGCCAAGGCTGCTTCACAGCCAGCATGACCTGCGCCGACAACTACTACATCATATCTACCCGCATCATACAATTTTTAAACCCTCCTAAAAATAAACATAATATAGACCCTATAGGGGAGTGAGACATAGCATATCATTTGCTGCGACGTTGGCGGAGGCAGTGAGAAACACCCGGCGAAGTCCGAGCGGGGGATGGGGACGAACGCCACGGATGGCGTGAGAGCGTACCCCCTCCGGGGACAACTGATGCTCCCTTCGGTCGCCATTAATGACGGCTGAACACGGATGTGAATCTACGCTGTGCCCCATCCCCCGTGAGGCAAGCCGCTGGTGTTTCCACTGCCGGAGACTGGAGCAAAAAGGATATGTTATGTCTCACTCCCCGGCGCTGTAGAGTAAACGTCACTCCTTAGAATGTGGTTTACCTACTACCCTAACGGGGTCCACCGAATTTACTTTCCAATACAAAAATCATGGAAAATTCTATCTATAACATCTTCCTTCAGGCTTTTACCGCTTATTTCTCCCAGACTCTCCAATGCTCCCCATACATCCACACCCAGGCAATCCAGAGTAACATCATTAAGGTATTGCTGTACATTTTTTATATGTTCCATGGCTCTAAGCAAGCATGTCTTTTGGCGGAGATTAATCATTACTTCCATATCTCCCCGTTCCACTTTACCACTGAACACAATTTTTTCGATAGCCGTTTCCAGTTCATCCAACCCGATATCTTCTTGCACTGACCCTCTTATTATATTGGTACCGGGGAAGTTCTTTTGTAGCTCTTCCGGTGTAATATTTTTATCAGCCAGATCTTCTTTATTAACCAGTATTATCGGGTTTTTGTTCTTAATTTTTTCGAATACATCCAGGTCTTCATTGGAAATACCTGTCCCTACGTCCAATATAAATATAACTACTTCAGCTTCTGCAATCGCCTGTTCTGATTTCTTAACTCCTATCTGTTCAATCACATCCTGGGTATCCCTTATACCGGCAGTATCCATTAATTTTACCGGTATTCCCCGGATATTAATATAGTCCGCAATGACATCCCGGGTAGTACCGGGTATATCCGTCACTATAGCCCGGTCATTTTTGACCAGCGCATTTAGCAGGCTGGACTTACCCACATTCGGTTTACCACATATAACTGCACTTACCCCGTCCCGGTAAATTTCATTTCTTTCTCCGCAAGCAATCAGCCGTTCCAGAATAGCCAGAACATCATTAATAATCCCTTGCACCACTTCATAATCAATGTCACCTACCTCTTCCGGAAAATCCAAACTTGCCTCAATTAGAGCATTAGCCCTAACCAGCAAATTTTCCAGGGTAGACACATATTTGCTGATGCCGCCTTCTAACTGCTTAATAGCCAGCTTCATGCCCCGGTCAGTTTTAGACCTGATAATATCTACTACTGCCTCGGCCTGACTCATGTCCAGCCTTCCGTTTAAAAAGGCCCGCCGGGTAAACTCTCCGGGCTCAGCCAATCTTACCCCCCTGCCAACCAGCGTTTCCAGAACACGCCGGGCAGGTAAATTTCCCCCATGACAATTTATCTCCACCACATCTTCTCCGGTATAGCTGTGGGGTCTTCTCATAACACTTACCAACACTTCATCAACTTTTTCGTGTTTTTCATTCAAAAGCCATCCCAGAGTAAGCGTGTATCCTGGCCTGTTGGTTAAATCAACTCCCGAACTAAACGGTTTAAAACTCCCTTTAACCAGTTCAATAACTCCTTCACCACTAAGCCGAACAATAGCAATCCCACCTTCCCCGGGAGGCGTAGATATAGCCGCAATAATATCCTCAATCATAAAAATTCCTCACTAAAATTTTTTGTTAAATCCCAAATTTTATCTTTTCTTTGCAATAATGAGAAGCATCAGCTTCTCTACATTAATTCAAAATTCAAAATTCAAAATTCAAAATTCATAATTATCTTCATATTAATTCTATTAAAAACCACGTTAATCAGAAAAAATCCGCTTCATCTGCATTGTATTACCTTCATCTTATATCATACCAAAACTACCGCCATTATAAACTCCCGGCTTAATTTTAGGCAATAAAAAAGGGCCCTTAAGGGCCCTGGCAATTTACCTTTTCAGTGAAATAACTACCTTCCGATAGGGTTCATCTCCCATGGAGTATGTAGTTACATTTGGATCCGACTGTAATACTGTATGTACCACCCTGCGTTCCTGTGAACTCATCGGCCGCATAATGATATTCTTACGTGTCTTCTTAACTTTATCAGACAACCGTAAAGCCAATGACTCAAGAGATTCCTCTCTTTTCTTGCGGTAATCTTCCACATCTAGAACTACTCTGATTTTATCCTCGCGATTACGATTTACTATAAGACCAACAATAAATTGCAAGGAATTAAGTGTTTCGCCTTTGCGTCCTATGAGCAACCCCATATCATTACCAACAATATTGATTCTAACAATGCCATCTGCCCATTCAACATTATCTATCTGGTAATCAATACTCATCTTCCCCAGAATATCTTCTACTAATTGTCTGGTGGACTGATCAGGTTTTTCTTTCACTGTTATTCTTACTACTGCCGGCTTTTTGCCAACTAATCCCAGCAGGCCTTTGGTTGGTTCTTCAATGACTTCTATTAATACATCATCTATATTACAACCTAATTCATCCAGGCCAGCCTTAACAGCCTCATCGACGCTTTTTCCCTTTTTTTCCATTGTTTGGACTTCCATTACTTTTCGTTCCTCCTTTGTCCCTCCCTGCTGCCTTTTGTTGTGTGGAATCTATTTCAACTGTTTCCACATTACTTCCTTCTAGTGCCGTCTCTAACTGTAATCCTACACCGGTATCAGCTATTGGGTGGTCACTCCAGTTAACATACATTTGCTGCAAAATACCCAGGATATTAAAAACCACCCAGTACAAGGGTAACCCGGCCGGCATTTTATAAGCTATCCAGGCCATAAAAATGGGCATAAAATATAACATACTCTTCTGGGTTGGGTCTTTTGCATCAACCATTGATACCCGCTGCTGCAGATAGGTGGTAACTGCCGCTAATATGGCCAGAATAAAGTATGGATCAGGTTGTCCTATATTCGGTATCCACAGGAAACTTGCATGTTCTGCTACCTTAAAATCAAATTTTAATAATGATTGGTAAAAAGCAATAAATATTGGCATTTGGATTACTAACGGCAAGCATCCTCCAAAAGGATTTACTCCGTGTGCTTTATACATTTCCATAACTTTCTTCTGCATGGTCTGTGGGTCATCCTTATATTTATCCTGAATGTATTTAAGTTTAGGTTGTATTGCCTGCATACCGCGCATAGACTTCATCTGTTTTTGCGTAAGAGGAAACATAACCAATTTAATGGCTATGGTCATAAACACAATGGCAAGTCCATAGTTGGGTACCCCTATGCTTCCGGTTAATTGGTACATAAGGTTAATAACATGAGAAAACCATTGAACAAAAGCTTGCCACAAATTCCCACCCTGCTAGCCTCTGCCTTGCATCTGGCCGGCAGGTTTCACCTCCTCAATTTAGAACAATTGGATAACACAGGTATATGCCCGCTAGTTACCGTTTAAGGTACCGGGTCATATCCTCCAGGATTAAAAGGATGACATCTGATAATTCTTTTAGCGGTTAACCATCCCCCTTTGATGACACCATACTTTTCGATGGCTTGTATGGAGTAGTTTGAACAGGAAGGATAGAAACGACAGGAAGGATTTTTAAAAAAGGCGGCTTTTTGGTATCCTTTTACAACAGCAATAACCAATTTCTTTAACATAAATTGGCTTTCCTCATAACTATATAAAAGTCGCGTACAAGCAGGTCAAATGCGGCACCATCAATATTCTGCCGTGCTACAATAACAATATCGTGCCCTTCTTTAAGTTTTCCCCAAGCGTTGTTAACAATAGCACGTAATTGTCTTTTAGCACGATTTCTAACTACAGCATTGCCTACTTTTTTGCTGGTTATAATACCACAGCGGTTCCTTCCTATATTGTTTTCGGTTATAAAAACAATTATAAACCTTCCTGGAATTTTTTTACCATTTTTAAAGCTATTATTATAATCTCTACCCTTATTTATTCGTTTTTCTTTACTTAACATGAAAAACCTTCCTGACAGGTAAAATAAAAGGCCGCTAAAAAAACGACCTATGCAGAGATGGTTTTTCTTCCTTTTTTCCTTCTACTGGCTATTACTTTTCTGCCCCCGGCTGTAGCCATCCTCTGCCTAAATCCATGAACGGATTTTCGTTGTCTTCTTTTGGGTTGATAAGTTCTCTTCATTTTAAAAAACAGCCTCCCTTATTTTTTCCAGCACTTAATCATTATATTGATATGAACCCCCAATTGTCAAGATTTCTACCGCTTCTAATTTTTAACCAAATCTGTTATGATTATACTATATTTTTAGCATGAAATATATGCGTTTATATTATATACTGTTTACTATTGGCTCGCCAGGATATCCACAACTTATACACTTATAAACAATACAGCCTTCCACAAACTAACAGGAGGAATCATAATGGCCAACGATTTCGATTACTCATCCATCTGGAACAAGGTATTACAGTCTGTCCGTGAGGAAATAGGTCAGACCAGTTATGAAATATGGTTTCCGATGGTTAAATATAATACTTTCCGAAATGATAACGTTTATATAACGGTTCCCAATTCACTAACCCGGGAATGGATTGAGTCCCGCTATCTGGATACGATTCAACAGAAATTTCGTGATCTTACTAACCAGAATACTACTATTATTCTCGGTACCGACCCAGTTCCGGAGAAGGATGGTCTATTGCCACCGTTAAACCCTAAATACTCTTTTGACACCTTTGTGGTAGGAAACAGCAATCGCTTTGCCCATGCCGCATCTTTTGCGGTAGGTGAATCTCCATCCAAGGCTTATAATCCCCTGTTTGTTTACGGTGGGGTCGGATTGGGAAAAACTCATTTAATGCAGGCCATAGGCCATCATATTGCTAATAAATACCCGTCTTACTCGGTCATGTATGTTTCTTCCGAGCAGTTTACTAATGAACTTATCAGTTCTATTAAAGATGACAATACTCCGGGTTTTCGTAATAAATATAGAAATATTGATGTACTTTTAATAGATGATATACAATTTCTAGCTGGTAAAGAAAGAACCCAAGAAGAGTTTTTCCACACCTTCAATACTCTTTACGAATCTAACAAACAACTGGTTATTTCCAGTGACCGCCCTCCACGTAATATTCCAACTCTGGAGGACAGGCTTCGTTCTCGTTTTGAATGGGGACTTATAACTGATATTCAACCCCCTGATCTGGAAACCAGAATAGCAATATTAAGGAAAAAAGCACAAACCGATAATTTAAATATACCGTATGATATTCTTGATTACATAGCCAATTATATAGAATCTAATATTCGTGAACTGGAGGGGGCTCTTGTTCGCGTAGTAGCTTATGCTACAATAACGAAAATGCCCTTAAATATGACGACTGCCAGTGAGGCCTTAAAAGACATTTTACCTCCGCCGCGGCCTAAAAAAATAACCATCGAACAAATTCAAAAAGCAGTAGCCAGTTACTATCACCTCGAGTTAAGTGAATTATTATCCAAAAAACGTAATAAACAGCTGGTATATCCGCGACAAATAGCCATGTTTATATGCCGGAAGTTAACTGACGCTTCCTTTCCGCAACTAGGTGACCAGTTCGGTGGACGTGACCACACTACGGTAATGCATGCGGCAGAAAAAATAGATAAAGAGCTCCATGAGAATCCGGAACTTGAAAAAATCATTAACGAGCTGTGTAAAAAAGTCGATCCTAACTATATAAAATGATAATTAGTCAACATCTTTATCAACCTAAAAAACCAGCTGTTGCCAGCGGCCCAAATAGGTTTTCCACTTTTGCACCGCTCCTACTACTATTACGGCTAACTGTTAATTAAGAATAAAAATATAAGGGGGTACGCCAGATGAACTTCACTATAGACAAAAAAGAATTGTCAGCTCTCACCACCATGGTACATCGGGCTGCATCTAACAAAAACACTATTCCTATTCTCTCCGGAATGTTACTGGAGGTATCTCATGACCACGGTCTTACCATGACAGCAACCGACATGGAAATCGGCATAAAAGCTTCCTCAAAAAATATAGAAATTATTGAAGAAGGCTCTGTATTAGTTAATGCCTATTATTTTGCTGATTTTATTAAATTGTTACCAGATACACCTATTTCCATACAATTAGACAAGGAAACTTCTAAATTAAATATCACTTATGGTCGTTCTTCAGGCTCAATAAATACCTACGCACAACAGGAATATCCCGCTTTACCCATAAACAACATGGCGCACAGTTTTTCTATTTCTCAAGATATACTCAAAGAAGCCTTACGGAAAACTTCCCTGGCAGCAGCAGCCAGTCATTTTCGCCAGGTCTTCACCGGGGTTCTTTTTGATTTAGACAATCCTGAAGTATTAAAAGTAGTAGCTTCAGATACTCATCGCTTGGCTTATTTCTCCCACCCTATGGAACAACCTACGGAAAATCCGTTGCGTTTTATTATCCCACTGAGAACAGTCAATGAACTAACCAGGTTACTGGATGACTCTTCGCAAAAAATAGATATCGCTTTTACTGAAAACAATGTTATTTTCTATAATGACGACTTTTTACTGCTTTCCCGATTAATTGAAGGACAATATCCAAATTACGAGCAGGTAATACCACCCAGCTTCAATACTCAAACGAAAATAGAAACTAAAATCTTGATTCAGAGTATGGAAAGAGCTCGTACTATGCCCATGGATAACAAAGTCAAATTTCAACATTTTCAACTTTCCTTCAACGGCAACGAAGCAATTATCAACGCCTACTCGGAAATCATGGGAGAAATCGAAGAACATATTGAAAATATGGAAATTGAAGGTGATGCCGATATTAAAATAGCCTTCAACACCAATTATTTTCTAGATATCGTTAAACTTCTGGCTTCTGAATGCAGCCAAATTTCTATAAGCTTTTCAGGATCATTAGGGCCAGCCTTAATAAAAAACCCTGAAAAAGAAGACTATATTTATATACTTGTTCCATTACGCACCACAAATTAAAAGAGAGTGTTCGTTTAATTTGAACCTAAAAATTATAAGCATAAGAAATTTCCGAAATATTGAAAGAATTGATTACTCGCCTGAACCAGGTCTAAATATACTGGTGGGTGATAACGC
>JBDKUD010000194.1:0-13024 GCA_039679805.1 Syntrophomonas sp.
ACTGCTCCCTGAGCAGCACTTCCGCTAGCTTAAGATCCAGCGGTGTTGTTATTTTCAGGTTACGGTAGTCACCTTTAACTACTTTTACCCGACCTATATAAGTTTCAAACAAAGAGGCATCATCAGTTGCCGTAAATCCTTCCTCATAGGCCTGATTATAGGCAGCCAGCAATTCGGTATACTTAAAAATCTGGGGTGTTTGAATGCCAACTACGCTGGAGCGGTCCAATGTTTGTCTGACAAAGTCATCACGATCAACCAGTTTTAAGGTATCAGTAGGCATTACACCAGGTATAGCTGCTCCCCATTCCTGTGCTTCTACCAATAAATCTTTTAATAACTGAAACGATAAAAGTGGCCGTGCCCCATCATGCACAGCCACCAAATCAGTATCAGACCGCAACTGCTTTAATCCGATCCATACTGAATCCTGTCTTTCCTTCCCTCCTGGTACTACCTGAGAAACCTTTTTATAACGATATTTTTTTACTATTTCTTTTTCGCAATATTCAACTTCCATGGGATTGGCTACTATTATTATTTCATCTACCAGATCAAATGCTTCAAAAGCATCCAATGAATAGGCCAGAACCGGCCGCGATTTTAAAAGCAGGTACTGTTTATTAACCTTGCCACCCATCCGGGTAGCTGTTCCTGCTGCCGCTATAACAACCCGTAGGTTGTTAACCATACAAACTCACCTCTTGTACGTCATGGAAAGACTTTTCAATGCCGCAATGGGTAGCTTCATCTTTATTCTTACGGGTAAAAATCATTCTGCCTGCCGCCGTCTGGAAAACGCTGGTTACGGTAACCTCTAATTCATTATTTATCTCATGGTTAGCTTCTTCAACTACCACCATAGTACCATCTTCAAGATAACCAATACCCTGTCCGGGTTCTTTGCCTTCTTTAATAATTGTTATGTGCATGGATTCCCCGGGGTAAACCATTACCTTGACTGCATTGGTAAGTTCATTAATATTTAAAACCGTTATACCCTGCAGTTCGGCGACCTTATTCAGATTGTAATCATTAGTTATGATGCTGGCATTAATCCGTTTACATAGACGTATTAATTTTTGGTCAACTTCTTTTTCGTCCAGATTATTACCTTCCATTATATCAATTTTTATGTCAGGATGTTTCTGCATTTTAGATAGAAGTTCCAGTCCGCGCCGCCCCTTATTACGCCGCATATTATCTGAGGAACCAGCAATGTGTTGAAGTTCTTCAATTACAAAAGTAGGGACGATAAGAGAGCCTTCCAGGAAATTGCTAATACAAACGTCGTAGATCCGTCCATCAATAATAGCACTGGTATCAACTACTTTTGGGCTACTTTGAGTTATCACCTTTTCTTTTTCTTCTTCATTAATATGCACAGGCAATAGTCCCAATACATCAAAAGCTCGGCGGGTCCCAATTTTTACTCCCATAAAACCACACAGTAAAAAAGTAGCCAGGGTAAGATACATGCCTATCCCACTTATCATTGAAAAAGGATAACTGCTAAGTAATCCCACCAAGGCTCCCAACAGTAAACCTGCTGAACCTCCGATGAGTTTTTCTACAGAAGTATTATCCAAAAAATAATTGAGCCTTTGCCAGAGTTTTTTAATCCCTTTGGTGAACCATCCTGACCAGACATAAAAAATTAGAAATGATATTATTCCCGCAACCATCTGACCACTTAAATTTACTGCTGTAAAAGACTTAGCTAGATACATTACCCATAACCCAAAAATAAGTGCCATTAAAAATAATGGTTTGGAAATTGACAACTTGTTGTTATACATAATATTCATACTATCCACCTCCATTACTTATTTTTCTATTTAAGGGTAATTATTATACCTAATACTGGAAAAGAGAATGTAATATTCTAATCCGTGTAATAAGGTTCCCAAAAGCTCATTAAATGGGTAATTGATTTTCAGTGGAATTGACAAACAGTTTCAGGCAGGACTATAATTTAAAGAAAGGTTGATAAAATAATAGGACGAAAAGGGGGCCAAACCTCTTAATGAAGGACTTGATTTGTGATGAATTCCAGTATGCTGTAGGTGATTTATTAATCCGTCACCATAGTATTCTTGATGTCCTTTCCAAGCTTTCTGAGGCAACCTGCCGGGTTAATCGGGCAATTATTAAATCTGTTACCGATTGTGGATGTGAATCTATTGCAGCCGCAAAGCTGCAACTGCCTGAGCATGTTGAATCTTTAGACGAACTTCGCAATTGCCTGGATAATCATTTACGAGGAAAATTATGCCCAAACTGTGAAGAGGTTGTATATAATGAACTGGGGAAATTATTGTTTTATGCAGCTGCATTGTGCAACAGTCTTGATATAAACCTTTATGACGTTTTTATCAAGGAGTACAAAAAAGCCACTACCCTGGGTGTGTACAATTTACGTTAGTAAATAATTTATTGATTAGACTTAAAAAACCGCCTTGTGGCGGTTTTTTTATTGACAGGTTCCCTTGTTGATTTCTATCCCCATGGATACAAGCAAACATTTCGTAACTTTTATTAAAATGAATCTGTGTTAATCCTTTTAAAATCTGTGTGTGAGCTTGCTCACCAGTGTTTAATTCCCTTACACCATATATTCCAGCAACAACTGTTCCTGCATTCGTTTCAACCCATTTTTGATAGACCGGGCCCTTACCTCACCAATCCCTTCAACCTCATCCAATTCTTCAATACTAGCTCTTAAAATATGACCCAGCAAAATAAATCGTTCTACCAGATTATCAATAACCTGCAGCGGAATCCGGGGAAGTTTCTGTAACATCCGGTAACCACGGGAAGAAACCTGCTGGTCAAGATGACTGGAAGCACTTCCGATTCCTAGTATTTTAGCGATAAATACCGAATCGGAAACATCTTCCTCAAACGCCCGCAGCATACTTTTTAACAGGTCCTGGGGTGATTTATCTCCGGCATTAGTATAATCCTGAATTATGTACAGCGCTTCCTCTTCAACATTGGCAACCAGTTCATCCAACTGCATTTTAACCAGTCGACCTTCAGTACCCAGTTCAGCAATATAGTTCTCAATCTCACTGGCAATATTAAGTACTTTAATACATCTTCGCAATACTTCACAGACCTCGGAAACTGTAACCAGGTCTTCAAATTCCAATCCACCCAGCCGCTGCAATTCCTTTGACAGCACATTACGATATTTCTCCAACGTTTGCAGAGCTTGGCTGGCCTTAACCAGTATTGATGACAAATCCCTAAGGCGGAAAGTTATATTTCCCTGAAACAGAGTAACCACTCTTCTGCGCTGGGATACTGCTACCACCAGTTTCCCGGTCTGTTTGGCCACCCTTTCAGCTGTTCTATGTCTGATACCGGTTTCCAAAGAAGACAAGTTTGAATCGGGGTCAAGCTGAGCATTGGCTATTAATATCCGGGAGGCATCATCATTAGTTATAATAGCTCCATCCATTTTCGCCAGTTCATACAATCGGGCCGGAGTAAATTCGCAATCAATACGAAATCCGCCACTCACCAAATTCATTAGTTCGGGAGAATCACCGACAACAATTAAACCGCCGGTATTGGCATGTAATACATTTTCTATTCCCAGCCGAAATAAGGTGCCGGGAGCCAGCATCTTCAAATACTTTCGAAAATCCGCCTTGTAAATATCTTCTACCAAATTTATCCCCCCATTACTATTTGAATACATTCATCTATGTTTGCAACTGGCAGTAACTGCAACTTGTAATTATTATTCTTTATCCCGGATGGAACAACCACCCGTTTAAAACCCATTTTCTCAACCTCTTTTAAACGTGTGTCCAGAAAGGGGACAGAACGAATCTGGCCGGATAACCCAAGTTCCCCAATAAATACTGTTTCAGGGGAGATAAGCTTCTCTTTATAACTCGAGACTATAGCCGCTGCTATTCCCAGGTCGACGGATGGATCTTTAAGGAAAACTCCCCCGGTCACCTTCAGGTAAACGTCATAGTCTGATAATCTAAAACCCCTGACCTTTTCGAGAACGGCAATAATCAGAGCCAGACGATTTTGATCTATCCCCGAGGCCATACGTTTGGGATACCCGGGGCTGGAGGAGGCTACCAAAGCCTGAATCTCAATTAATAGCGGCCTGGTTCCTTCAAAACTGGCAGCTACCGCCGTGCCATTAGTATTACAGCTTCCGCTTAAGAAAATATACGAGGGATCAGCCACTTCCAGCAATCCTTGTCCACTCATTTCCAGTAAACCAATTTCGTCGGTAGAACCAAAACGGTTTTTTACTCCCCGTAATAAACGAAAAGCAAAGTTTTTGTCGCCTTCAAAGTAAATAACTACATCCACCATATGCTCAAGAACCCGGGGGCCCGCCAGCACACCGTCTTTGGTGACATGACCAACCAAGAAAAACGCTTTATCACTTTTCTTGGCCAGATTCATAATTGCTGCAGTACATTCCCGAAGTTGAGATACACTACCCGGGATAGATGAAATGTGTTGTGAATAAACTGTCTGAATAGAATCTATTATAACAAAATCTGGATTAATTTCCTTAATATAATCATCTAAAAGATCAATATTAGGTTCATTTAAAAGAAATATATTTTCACTATCTATTTGCAGGCGGGTTGCCCGTAACCTTATTTGCCGGAGAGACTCTTCCCCTGATAAATACAATACCTTTTTTCCAGTCTTCGCTATTCTGTCCGCCACCTGCAGTAAAAGAGTAGATTTGCCTATACCCGGGTCTCCTCCCAGTAACACGAGTGAACCCGGTACTATTCCTCCTCCCAGTACGCGGTCCAATTCCCCCATACCGGAAGAGAATCTATAGGTATCTGAACCTGATATATCGCTTAAAGGTATGGCAGCAACCTCTCTATGTTGGGCTGAACGGTCATGCCGGGCTTGAACTTCTTCAGTCAGCGTATTCCATTGCCCACAGCCCGGACATCGGCCCAGCCATTTATAAGTTTCATACCCACATTCCTGGCATACAAACTTATTTATATTTTTGCCCATTATTTTCTCCTTTAGACCCAAACCAGATTCATTACTACAATTGTATCATTGATTCTACCAAAAATACCACGCTCTCACTAGGAAGTATATACTATTTTTTAGAAAATTCGAGTCAAATGTGGAGCGTTAATGTATATCTGTTTTTGTAATAAATAATTGGTCGCAGAAAAAAGGAAGACCTGATATCAGATCTTCCCTAAAAATGTTTTTACTATATCAGGCTCTTTTTACGGTCATTATGCCCTCTTCGGCATCCACCAGAATTCTATCACCTGGTTCCACTGTCTTTTTCAGAATCTCTTCAGATACTTTATCTTCTACCAGTTTCTGAATGGCCCGTTTGAGTGGCCGTGCCCCATAAGCAGGATCGTAGCCTTCTTTTATTATCAACTCACGGGCAGCTTCTGCTATTTCCAGTTCGAAACCAGCCTCCTTAATTCTTAAGGCCAAATCTTTCAGTAATAGTTTAATAATCTCTTTTAATTCCGGTTCGGATAGACTCTGGAACACTATCATTTCATCTACCCGGTTCAAAAACTCGGGCCGGAAGGTGTGTTTCATCTGTTCCATTACTCTATCTTTCATGCGAGCGTAATCTTCCGCTTCGTCCACTGCCCTGGTAAACCCTACTGTCTTGCTTTTCTGCAATGTCTCAGCACCTACATTGGAGGTCATTATTACCACGGTGTTTCTGAAGTCAACAGTTCTGCCCTGTCCATCAGTTAAACGGCCATCTTCCAGTACCTGTAACAATATATTGAAGACATCCGGATGAGCCTTCTCAATCTCGTCCAGCAGGATAACTGAATATGGTTTTCTTCTTACCTTCTCGGTCAGTTGACCGCCTTCGTCATAACCAACATACCCGGGAGGAGAACCAATCATTCTGGATACTGCATGTTTTTCCATATACTCTGACATATCCAGACGGATTATGGCCTCTTCGCTGCCAAACATGGCCTCAGCCAGGGTTCTGGCTAACTCTGTTTTACCAACGCCGGTGGGCCCCAGGAATATAAACGAGCCTATGGGGCGTTTGGGGTTTTTTAACCCGGCCCGGGCTCTTCTGACTGCCCTGGCTACTGCTTTAACTGCTTCCTCCTGTCCGATTACCCGGTCATGCAGAACCGATTCCAGGTTTACCAGTCGCTCCGTTTCGTCTTTGGCCAATTTGCTTACCGGTATCCCGGTCCAATCTGCTACTATCCCGGCAATATCATCTTCCAGGACCGATCCCGCCTGCAGACTGCGCTGGCTGACCCATTCCTTGCGTTGATTATCAACATCATCTTTTAGCTTTTGTTCTTCATCTCTTAACCGGGCTGCCTTCTCATATTCCTGTGCATTTATGGCTTCTTCTTTTTCTTTTATAATTTCCTCCAGGTGGGTTTCCTGCTTTTGTAAATCTTCCGGAATAACATAGTTGGCCAGCCTTACTTTAGAGGCCGCCTCATCAATTAAATCTATGGCTTTATCCGGTAAAAAGCGGTCGGTTATATAACGCGCCGATAATTTTACTGCGGCAATAATAGCTTCATCACTGATTTTAACCCCGTGATGAGCTTCATAACGATCCCGCAGGCCCTTTAGTATTTCCACACTTTCTTCATCGCTCGGCTCATCAACCAATATTGGTTGGAATCTTCGTTCCAGAGCGGCATCCTTTTCAATGTGTTTCCGATACTCATTTAATGTAGTGGCTCCTACACATTGAAATTCTCCCCGGGCCAGGGATGGTTTTAAAATATTGGCAGCATCGATAGCACCTTCGGCTGCTCCTGCTCCCACAATGGTATGGAGTTCGTCAATAAATATTATGACATCACCGGCTGATTTGATTTCATTTACTATCTTGGTAAGCCGGTCTTCAAATTCTCCCCGATATTTAGTTCCTGCCACTATAGTTGACAAATCGAGAGAAACCACCCGTTTGTTGGATAATATTTCCGGTACTTTATTCTCGCAAATTCTCTGGGCCAATCCTTCTATTATAGCGGTCTTACCAACTCCAGGGTCCCCAATTAAAACCGGATTATTTTTGGTACGACGCGATAATATCTGTACCACTCTCTCTATTTCCTTGTTTCTGCCTATTACCGGATCTAGTCTGTCTTCCTGAGCATCCCGGGTCAGGTCCCGGCTGAAATTATCCAGGGTAGGAGTCTTACTCCGGGTCTTGCGCTTACCCTGTTGTGCATTGGTCTGTGTGGCTTTAGCCTCCGGCTGATAGGGATCAACTCCTGAAGAACCTGTAACTTCACCACCCAGAAGCATTATTACCTGTTCTCTAACTTCATCGAGTTTAACCCCCATGGATGTTAATACCTGGCCGGCAACACCCTCTTCTTCCCTTATCAAAGCCAGCAGGATATGCTCAGTACCTACATAATTCACTCCCTGTAATCGAGCTTCATCAAAAGCCAGATTAAATACCTTTTTCGCCCGGGGAGTTATCGGTAAATCCCCAGCGGCAGTTTCTATAATACCAGTACCCTGACCAATAACATTTTTAACTTCTTCCCTGACTTTCTCTAAATCTATACCTAGATTTAATAATGCCCGGGCACCTACTCCTTCACCTTCCCGCAATAGGCCCAGTAAAATATGTTCTGTACCAATGGCCGGGTGATTAAGATCTCTGGCTTCTTCCTGGGCATGTATAACTGCATTACGTGCTCTTTGTGTAAATCTTCTAAACATTATGGGTCTCCTCCTTTTTTGTAAGGGGTGAGGTGTGAGGGGAAAGGGGTAACCTCAACCCGTTTTATTTCATTCGATTAATTTACCTTTTTTTAGATTTACTTATAACCCAATTTTTCCTTAATAACTTCTGCTCTTTTTATATCCCGCTGTACCGAATCCATTTCCTGACCTACTTTCTTCTGCAAGTGAGCAGGTCTTATAGCTACCTCCAGTTCATTCAGCGCAAAAGGCTTTATAGTGTTGATTATTCCCATATCTATACCCAAACGTACATCTGAAAGGAGCCCCATGGCCTCATTGGAGGAAAGCACCCGAGCATTAGTTAGTATGCCGTAAGAGCGCCCTATCCTATCTTCCAACTGGTAAGTCATTTCCTTTTGGAGCTTCTCTCGCACCAGTCTCTCCTGATCTATTATTTGCTTGGTAATAGTCCACAGGTTACTGGTTATATCTTCTTCAGTCTGTCCCAGAGTTATTTGGTTGGATAACTGATATAAATTACCCACAATCTCAGTTCCTTCTCCGTATAATCCCCGGACCGTCATACCCAGCTGGCTTATATTTTGAAAGATCATCTGGGTCTGGCCAACCATGGCAATAGCCGGCAAATGCAACATTACCGAGGCCCGCATGCCTGTTCCTACATTGGTGGGACATGAGGTAAGGTAGCCTCTTCTTTCATCAAAAGCATAATTCAGGTTTTTCTCCAGACCGTCGTCCAGAGCCTGTAAACAGCGATAACACTCATCCAGTTGCAGCCCGGGCAACAAGCATTGCAAGCGCAGGTGATCTTCTTCATTAATCATGATAGCTGCTGAACCATCATTATTCATTAACAAGCCCTGGAAGGGGGAGTTGGAAGCAACATGGTTAGGACTGGTAAGATGTTTTTCCACTAGAATATGGCGATCCAGGGCAGTTATCTGATCAAAAGTTACTAGTTCCATTTTCTTGAGTTCTTTATTACTGGCCTTTTTCCAGGCGGCAATAATGACTTCCATACATTGCTTTCCTTTTTCTTCATCCAGTAAATGGGGAAAGGGCACAGTGCTAAGATTTCTGGCCAAACGAATCCGGCTGCTTATTACAATATCTGCCTCCGGCCCCTCACCATCCATCCATTTTACATAACTGCTATTTAATAAATCACTTACACTCACCTTAATCCCCTCCTTACTTATTTTTCTTTTCCATCTCTTTAATTGAATCCCTTATTTCAGCAGCCTTTTCATATTCCTCATTTGCTACTGCCTGCTGTAACTGGGATTTTAGTTGTTCGATTTTTTTCTGGATCAAAACCTGAGCTCCTCCCCGGCTGGGAATCTTCCCTATATGTTTACTGTTACCGTGTATCCTTCTTAAGATTGGTTCCAGTTCTTGTTCAAATACGGCATAACATTCATTACATCCCAATCTTCCAGTCTCACTTACATTAGTAAAACTCATTCCGCAGTTGGGGCAGACTGCATTTGGGGGTGAGGCCTTAATGCCCTGTACATTGTAGCCATTGCCAAAGAAACTCCCCAGCAAATGAGGAATAGAGAACTTATTATCCAGGTTAAAGAAAAAACCACCTTTCTTGCTGGCACAATCTTCACATAGATGACTTTCTACCTTTTCACCGTTGAACAACTCGGTTACATGTACCGTTGCCGGCCTTTTTTTACATTCTTCACAATACATGGCATAAACCCTCCTTTAAATATTTTTTTATCAGATACATACTTGTCTATTTCCAGGCTTGTACAGCCTTTGAAAGAGATGTCCTGTTTAATAAATTATTGCTGTAAATATTCTTTTACAGCTTCAATAATGCCTATCCTAAAATTATTCCGATATTCGATAGGAATATGATTAAGACTGTGTAAAACTAAATGTTTGATTAAATAAGATTCATTTTTGGTCAATAAGTTGCTCTCTTCCATCTCATCTAACCAAGCAAACAGCTCCTGATCAGAAATTATGGACCGGTTATCCTGGTGATAATACCTGGTTATACGGACATAACCATTTCCGCCCCGCCGGCTCTGTGTGTAATAACCCTCTTCTTCAGTAAACCTGGTACTAAGTACATAAGTAACCTGGGAGGGAACACAGGCAAAGGTTTCCGCCAGCTCAGCCCGTTGGATTTCTATCTGGTTTTCTTCACTTCTGTCTATAAGGACTTTAATATATTGTTCTATTCTATCAGCCAAGCTCTTCTTCATTTGGCTCGCTCCCCTTTGACTTTCTTTGACTTTCACTATTTATTATACTAACTATTTGTAATTAATAAACTACCAAATTAAACTTTACAGTGTATATATTTGACTTTATTTAACCAATACGCTCTATTTCTATTTTTCCCACTTTTTTGCTGGTAAAACCCTTTCCTAAAATATAGAAGCATTAGCCTTCGTTATTATCATTCCCCAATTTGTAACCCATCCCCATAATCTCACATACAATACATTGTATGATTCTAATTTCCAATCCAGGTACTTTAAGGAAGGGGGGGATAAAACATGGCAAGACAAGAATTACTGAACTTAATTATCGAGGCCATGAAAGATGAATTGCATGACAGAAGGAAATACTTCCTAATGATGAGAATGACCAACAATGCCTTGATACGGAAGGAAATAAGATTTGCCTTTATCGATGAAGGGATACACTTTAGACTGTTTAGACAACTTTATTTCGAATTAACAGGAAAACACATTAGCGTCACTAGACCACCAGTAATCCTCAAACCGACCCTTATAGGCAATGTCAAAACCAGTATTGATGGTGAGTTGGCCGCCGTAGAACTGTACAGAAAAATCTACACTATGCTTACCAAAAAATCTCAGCGCGATACATTGTTTAGAATTATAACTGACGAACAGGAGCATGCTACAAGATTCGTATATGTATTTGCATTATTAAAGAAAAAACACAAAAAGCACAAACACCACAAGCACCACTGTTAGCCCCCTCCACACAAAAGTTGAACCCGCTTCTAGGCTGCAAAGCTTGAAAGCGGGTTTATTAATATTGGGCGATGAGGTACATCCAGTCCTGAAAACCGTGCGATGAAAGACGTGAGTGGTTAGGGGTTTACACCTTACTCCTCACGCCTAACTCCTTACTCCCAATTTATTGCTCCCAAGCCAGTTTGATATTGCTTTTATCAAAGATTGGGGTGGTATACCCGGCCGGGTTACCGTCAACTTCGATAATCAACTTTCCTTTGCTAACGGTAGGATTAATATTTATTTCTTTAAAAATATCACTTAATATACAATTCGCTTCTTTTTTACCGGCTGTAATCCTGACTCCGTTGTATATTGCCTCTTCTATTGACGTAGATTCCCGCCCGTTCATGGTAACATTGTAGCTGCTTGCGGCTAGACAAACCGGAGTTTCATTAACTATGACCTCAATTTGCGCAGTCCCGCTATCAGGGAGTATATCTTTAATGCGGGGCCTTTCTGAACGTATGGAATATTCAATATAGCTGCCAAAATTTATAGCCTGGTCAAGGTGGGCATTAACCCCGTCCACAGTTACTTTTACCGGACTCCATTTTATTACCATCTGCTGCCCATTTAAATAATAATTATAGACATTTTCTATGAGCAAATGTTCTGCCAGACCTGCTGCCGCTAAAATGTTATGCAAATGATTAACCCGGCTAAAATTAACTTTAGCCAGGTCCGGCAGCTCCTGGTCCATATCATATGACTGGTCATTAACTGTTATTACTGGCGAGAGTTCTACTTTTTCCCCATTTACATTAACATATCCACTAGTTCCGGTATTTATTTCCCGCAGAGTTATAGCGGCATTCATTCCATCCCGGCCCCTGGTAAAAATCACTATATCACCATTATGTACAACTGTTTGCAAAGAAGCCTCTTCACCATTTACCTTGATAACGGGACCAGTTCCCATTTCTCCTTTAATTACTTTGATGTAACCATTTATTTCTATCGTTTTCCCCAGCCCGGGTTTACCGTAAATATTATTAAGAGATATCCCCGAGTTAAGAAGTGCATGCATAACATCTGTTTCTCCCATATTCCAGAGGGCTGTTTCCCGCCCATTAACAGTAACCTTTATTATAGGAATAGGGGGTTTGTCAAAAGAATTAAAGGCTATTCCCAGCGGGGTTACCCCCTGAGGTCCTTCCAGACAGGAGAAATCCCCGGCAATATCCTCCAGGTTGGCACGTGATTTAATACCTATACGATTCCCGGGCATATCCATGGCAGCAGCTAGATTTTTAATAAACGAGGGCGCCAGAGTACCCCCTCCCACGCAAAGCACTGCGTCCGGGATCTTCTGGTTTAGTTCTAAAATATTTATAGCAATGGCTTGGGTTAGCTCCTGAATAAGGGGCTGGAGGACTTCCTTTACTTCTGATGTATCCATTTCGGTAGTATTGCCCAGGATGTCGGTGAACTCCACCCGATCCTGACTTGCGAGCATTCGTTTAAGTTTTTCGGCATGGTTAAAATCAAGCAGCCACTGGGAAGAAATGAACTCGGTTAGTTCATCCCCACCAATGGGAACCATTGCATAGGCGAAAATATTGCCATTTTTGACTATTGCTATATCCGATGTACCTGCCCCGATATCCACCAGAGCCAGGTTTAATAGTCTCATACTGGGAGGAATAGCAACGGAAAGAGCAGCTATCGGTTCCAGGGTCAAGCTTAATAAATCTAATTCGGCTCGTTTTAAAGACGAAAAGAGACTATCCACTACTATACGAGGTAAGAAAGTAGCTATAACTTCTACTGCTACTTCGGAGGCAACTTGTCCTACCAAGCTGACTATTTCCTGGCCCTCTACCCGGTAGTAGACTACACTGTAACCCACGCAAAAGTAGTTGCTATGATCATGGGCATCCAATTCCTGCTGGGCCAGCGTATACTGGGCATTTTGAACTGCTTCTAACTCTAGCGCCAGCATTTCCTCCCCGGAGATTTCACTCAAAAGGCCCCTGGTGGTGGAAACACTTCCCCGGGCAGTTTTTAACGCTCGCCCGGCGGCCGCAACTGCCGCTCGTTCCAGAGTAATATCAAGCCTTTCCTCCAGGTTTTTTTTCACTCTGGTAATAACTGCCGCTACTGCCTCTACATCGTGTATCTGACCATCCAACATCGCCCTGGTAGTGTGCTCAATATATTCGGCGCCCAGAATACGATAACCCTCTTCATCTTTTTCCATTACCAGACCAGCTACTTTACGAGTGCCAATATCAAGCGCAAATATCTGATTATCCTTCACCCTCACCCCGCCTTTCGGGACTATTTTTATTCAACGCGGA
>JBDKUD010000159.1:0-23972 GCA_039679805.1 Syntrophomonas sp.
TCTCCAATATTTTATAAGCCTTATTAAAATCGCCTTTTTCCATCTCTGCCACAAATGCTGCCACATCAATGTGAATAGGGCACCATGCGGTACATGCTGCAGGTTCATCATAAATACATCTGTCACCTGTTTTCCGCAGCTTTTCTTTGTCCATTGGCAATACCTCCATTAGGCGAAGATTTAATTTAGGAATACAAGGCTTTAAAGCCAAATTTTCAGATTATTAAAATATGGAATTGGAGTATAATTCCAATTCCATATTTATTGGTTTTAGTTTACATTTCTAACTTTAAAGTTTCTTCAAACCTTCCAAAACTTTTTCCGGTAATGCCGGCAGTTTGGTTATACGTACTCCGGTAGCATTGTAGATAGCATTAACTATTGCCGCATGTGGAGCCGATAGAGGCATTTCTCCGGCACCTGCCTGACCATAAGAGGTAAGCGGTCTCGGAGTCTCCTGGTGAATGAGCACTATTTCGTCAGGAACATCTTTAATTTCCGGAATCCCACAGCCTATAAGGGTCGTATGCTTGTCCAGATCTTCAAAGTCTTCGCTGAGTGCAAGGCCTATTCCCTGGGCCAGACCTCCGTAAAGCTGACCTTCGAGAACCAGTTTATTAATAATAGTACCGCAGTCCGATGCCAGAGTAAGTTTTTCAATTTTGGTTTCACCGGTTGTAGTATCAACCGCAACTTCTGCTAAAAGTACACCGTACATGTAGGCGGGGAACGGATCTCCCTGTCCTGTTTCTACGTCACAGGCAGTGCATGGTGCAGTCCATTTTCCCTCATATTTGGTGGGCAGTTTTTTAGCAATCATTTCATCATAAGTTCTGAAAGTGCCATCCGGTTTTCTTAGTGCATCCAATAGATTTTTACAGGCTATTGTTGTAGCAGTACCAGTCATAACGTTTGAACGGCTTCCGCCTGCAGGTCCGCTGTTTGGTGTATATCTCATATCATTCATAATCAGTTTTATTTGTTCAGGCTTTATTCCCAATGGTTTTAATGTTTCATAGGCAATGGTCAGTGTTCCCATATCTGCGCCCTGGCCATGATCTTCCCATGAACTTGTTACTGTAACTCCATCGGGTGTTATCTCTGCCCATACCTCCGAAGTATCTGCACCGTCAAGACCGCAGCAGTACTCAAGCAGTGATACGCCTACACCGTACTTGATATCTCCGCCTTTGGCATTCTTGGCAGCAGCCTTCTTTTTGGCCTCCTGGTAAGCAGGTCTTAATTTATCAATTAACCCCGGGTAAGCAATTACATCAGGTGCACAACCAGTTGGAGTGGTATCGCCTTCTCTATATACATTTATATATCTTAACTCTAATGGATCCATTCCCATTTTTGCAGCCAGTTCATCAATCAATACTTCTGATGAGAACAAGCACTGTGGTGAACCATAACCTCTGAAAGCTGAACCCCAGGCATGGTTGGTAGCAACTGTTCTGCCTTCACCTCTGATATTTGGAATAGCATAACCTCCGCCTAAAAACTGGTGGCCTTTCATGGTAAGAAGGTCGCCAAATTCCATGTATGGACCATGGTCCACAGTCCAGTCTGATTTCATAGCAATAAGTTTTCCATTCTTATCAGCTCCCATCTTGAGATCGATAAAGAATGGTGATCTTTTTCCTGTATAAGTTATCTGCTGGTACATGCTGAACTCGAGGTATACAGGCCTCTTGGTAACGAGTACAGCAACACCTAAAAGGCCTTCCATGGTCGGACTGAATTTATATCCAAAAGTTCCTCCAGCATTATTCTGTACTATGAATATTTTTTCCAAAGGAATTCCAACACCTTCTGCAACCATCAAAGCATGCAGATGGATACCTATACTCTTGGAGTGAATTATTAAATTATCATTCTCATCAAGGTATGCAAACCCTACATCCGGCTCAATAGGAAGGTGGGGCTGTCTTCCAACATAAAAATCATCCTCAATCACATAGGGCAGTTTTTCAAATAAGGGTTCAACCTCATCGCCTTTTACGGTCTTAGTTTCGAAATAAATATTTGGAGTACCGGGGTGTATTTCAATTGCATCTTCAGCCATAGCTGCAGGTGCACTCATATATGCCGGCAGTTCTTCTAATTCAACCTTAACTTTAGCTGCTGCCTGTTCTGCCTGGTAAGGAGTATCTGCAAGTACCATAGCAATGGCATCACCGAATTGGAATACCTTCTTATCATTAAGAATTGGCCTTTCTTTGCCGTCACCTTTGTTCTGCGGAAATGCCAAACCATTGATTCTGTTTGTTCCAGGAACGTCCTTATAGGTTAAAACCCTGAATACTCCGGGCATTTTCTCAGCTTCTTTAGTATCTATGGAAATAATATTGGCATGAGACACTGTTGCTTGTACCAGCTTGATATGCAAAGTGTTTTCAGGGAGTTCTTTTATTCCTAAATCTGCTCCAAAATCCCAGGTTCCGGTAACTTTTGCGACAGCGGATGGACGGACCATTTTTGATCCGAGCATACTTTCGCCATCCTTTAGCTGGCACCACAAATCTTCTTTTTTAATTTCACCTCTCATTAGCTTGGCAGCATCCATAACTGCATCCACTAATGGTTTGTATCCTGTACATCTGCAGAGATTTCGGTTGGCCTGGAACCAAGCTCTTACTTCTTGTCTGGTAGGATCTGAGTTTTTATCCAATAAAGCTTTAGCAGAAACAATAAATCCCGGAGTACAGAATCCGCATTGAGCAGCACCATGTACCATCCAGGCAAGCTGCAGAGGATGGAGGCATTCCTTTGTTCCTACGCCTTCGATGGTAGTAATCTGAGCATTATCAGGCATTCTTTCCATTGTATAAAGACAAGATCTAACCGGCATGCCGTCCCATATAACCGTACATGCACCGCATTCTCCCTTGCCGCCGCAGCCATTCTTGGTTCCTGTGAGTAAGAGTTGTTTTCTTAACACATTTGCGAGAGTTTCTTCAGGATCCGCTGTGATTAATTTTTTAACTCCATTTATAACTAAGGTTTTTTCAATCATGTGATCATCTCCTTGTTTATTCTTAAACTGTCTGGAAACTATTACATAAACCAAATCTAGCTTGTACTGCAGCTTTATCCGCAGCTGCATTTGAAGACTCTGTTTAAACCTACCTAATTAAACAATTCTGTAAACTTTGCCGCAAGTACCCTTTTCTTGTTGATGTTGGCCTTGTTTTCATCCAGGTATTCTATTGCCCTGGTAGGACAGTATTTTGCACATTGGGAATCGCCATCGCACACGTCGCATTTCATTATTTTCTTTTTTGCGATGCTGTAGTGAATATTCCCCATAGGACAAGCACTCACACAAACTTTGCATCCGATACATTTGCCCGAATCCGGTACAACCGCGCCATTTTCATCTCTCGACATAGCTCCTGTTGGGCATACCTTAATACATGCAGCATCTTCACACTGCATACACATTATAGGTACCGAAACTGCTACTTCTTCAAACGCTATTACGTTTACTGCGGAATTTGGGCAAACCGCCTCACAGGTTTTACAGTTGTTACATTTCTTGGGAGAAATCATTAGAATTTTGCTCATGATAGCCCTGGTTACCGCACTTGCGATACCAGTTGCACCTCCTTTAAGTAGTTGATTTTGTTGTTAGCATTTAGAACTGCTTTTAGCTAATACTGGATCTACCATAAAGCATAAAAGCAAAAATGCCGAACTGGCCAAGGGCGCAATTCGACACTTTTTAATTGCTAAACTAAAAAAAGTTATAGTTCAGCAATTGTACACATTTTAGCCAATCCCCTTTCCATAATGGGAGGCTTACCCGTTTCCAGATAAACCCATCGACCTGGCTGCCATAGTATGTTAACCGTAGGCGGACAGGTTCGGAGAAGATATTCAGTTTTCTTTGTCATTTATTAAATGTGCAAAAACTATGCCAACTCTTTAAAATTCTCTTAAACAAGAAGTCTGAAGATTTTCTTTCCCTTAATTTACAGCCTTCCTAAAAGATAAGTAATTATTTTCAGGTATTTTAAATAAAAAAAACAGCACCTTTTTCGATGCTGTTTCTTTATTTACCGTAATACAACTGTAATCACTGGCAATCTGCTTACGAAACCGTTACAAAACGGTTACATCATATTGTTATTTAAGTCCTAATATTATATTTACGTATTTTTTGTATAATTTATTCGCAAACTACTCAATTTAAATTATATTGTTGCCGCCACTTCAAGTGCTGATTCGGTAGCTGCATTAGCTTGGCCGGCTTTCACAGCATCTCCGATAACAAATACTTCTTTAGCTATTGTTTTAGCAACTTCTTCAAACGGATTATTAGATACTGTACCTAAAGCTACAATTGTATTATCAAATCCTTCTATTATTACTTCTCTTCCATCTTTTTCATATACAATGCCGTCTTTCGTAAAAGACTTAATGGTTGCATTTGTAATCATATCTACTTTATATTTTTCTAATGCAGACAGTAAGAAGGGTCTGATAAAAGGATGTACATCCGTTGCAATTTCCGGTTTCATTTCAACCATTGTAATCTTCTTCCCTCTTTCACCAAGGAATTCTGCTGTTTCCGCTGCAATCGCTCCGCCGCCTGCTATCAGAATCTTATTCCCATAATCTACTTTTCCTTCTAGAACTGGAGAAGCCGCGGTGGTTTTCTCATTTTCTTTTAATCCTGGAATGGATGGGAACAATGGTTTGGAACCAGTTGCCAATAAGATTACATCAGGGGCTATTTCTTTCATAAGTGCTTCATCAACTTTTATCCCGGAATGGATTTCTACTCCGTATTTGTCACACATTTTTTTATAGTATTTTATTACCTTGGTAATAGCTTGTTTTGATGGTGGAATAGCTGCAATTCTAAATTCTCCACCTAATTGTTCTCTTTCGTCATATAGAGAAACTTCATGTCCTCTTGCAGCTGCAACCCATGCTGCAAACATACCTGCAGGTCCGCCGCCTACTACCATGACCTTTTTCTTTACAGGAGCAGATGCGAGATTATATTTTCCCTCATTTCCGGTAAACGGGTTAACCAGACAAGATATTGTTTTATGTGGTCCAAACAAATATCCATGACATGACTGTTCACAAGAAATACATGGACTGATTTCTTCGTCTATCTCTCCCGCCATTTTATTAGGAATTGCAGGTTCACAAATGGATTCTCTACCAAATGCAACTAAATCTGCGCTTCCTGATGCAATAATATTTTCAGCTAAATAGGGGTCATTAATTTTTCCAACGGTGCAAACCGGAATACTTACTGTTTTCTTTACTTCTTCTGCCGTATATACATTATAACCGGCAGGTATATACCCCGGAACACTCATATAGGGAAGTGAACCATAGTTACTTACGGAAACATGCAGTCCATTTACTCCGGCTTCTTCGAACATTTTTCCAAAAACTTTTGCTTCGTTGGTTTCGATTCCGTCCTGATATTTTTCATCACCAGTAAAACGAACGGTAATCACAAAACCATTTCCACATTTAGCCCTAATTTCTTTAATAATATCAAGGGGCATTTTCATTCTTCCTGCTATTCCGCCACCGAATTCATCTGTGCGCTTATTGGAATGTCTTGACATAAACTGCGCCAGTAAGTAGCCATGGGTACAATGTAACTGTACCCCATCAAACCCGGCCTTTTGTACACGAACTGCTGCATCTGCAAACTTATGAATCATATCATAGCAATCTTGTGTCGTCATCTCTCTTGGTATTACATTACAGAAAGGACATGAGATTGGTGACGGTGCTTCTATCTGCAATCCTGTATTTACTTCATCATTTATCGTTTCTGTAAATGTCTGTCTGCCGGCGTGGTGTAATTGAACAATGGTCTTTGCTCCATGCTTATGAATTACATCAGCTAATTTAGTAAGACCTTCAATATGTTCGTCACTCCATACTCCGACTTCATTTGGAATTGAACGACCTTGAGGAACGACTGCTGTTACTTCAATTTCAATTAATCCGAAGCCGCCCTTTGCCCTTGCTTCATAATAGTCCAATAACTGTTGGGTAACAAAACCTTGACGTGTTGCAAAGTTTGTTCCCATTGGCGGCACAACCATTCTATTTTTCACGGTCATTTGTCCAATTTGAATTGGCGAAAAAACATTTTTAAATTTCATTTCCTTTCTCCTTTACTTATAAATTTAATGAACTATCTATGTCGAATAATATATTAATCTTGTACTTTATACACTTTACAATATCGATTATATGTAAACATATTTTACAAATATCAGATATTGTAAACCAAGGTAAACGACATAAATTTAGTAATAAGAGTGATACACAACGGCAATCCTAGGTACTGATGTAAATATGTTAATAAATCAGCCAGTATTAACTGTAAGTTAATGCAGTTGATTAAATTGAATTCCTCTTGCTACTCTTATATAATTAATTTAGTATGATGAAAAGAAAGTGATAAGGTTGATAAAGAAAGCTAGTACGAGGCAATTAATCGCCGATTCTATCATGAATTTAATGTTAACCAAATCAATTGATGATATCTCTATTCAAGATATTGCAGATAATTGTGAGATATCAAGACAGACATTCTATAATTATTTTAAAGATAAATATGATTTAGTAGATTGGATATACAAAACAGAAGCCGTTGATTATCTTACACTTATTGGAAAGGATTACTCTTGGTATGATGCTGTAATAGGTAAGCTAAATATTATTAAGCGTAATCCTAGCTTTTATAAAAAGATATATCGTCAAGAATGGTTTCTTGATTCTTTTTTTAAAATTACAAAACAGGTCTACATGGATGTTATAAGGAAGAATCATCCTGAAGGTATAAGTAAGGAAATTGAATTCATGGTCGAATTTTATTGTTATGCATGTATTAAAAAAACTTCTACCTGGGTAATGAACGGTTTAAAAGAATCTCCAGAGGAGTTGGTTAAGTCATTCTTAACATGTTTACCAGATGAAATGAAAAAAGAATTGCTTATTGATGTTTAGCCGAGATTATTTAGATTTTGTGTAAACCTGCCTCTAAGAGATGTGGAATAAAAGCTTCGCTTGGAGGTTTTTTTATGGCAAAAGCAAAAAGCTCATCCCATATCCTTATGCCTGGTAATGTTCGTGTTCCGTGGGGCAGAATTTTACCCTTCAGGTTTCTCCGCGGAGGGCACCCTTGCGCTAATGGTGGTAGCTGCCCCCCATAGTGGACTTTCGGGCACCTAGTTAATCGTCATGTGTGGCACACATGCAAAAACAGCACCGTATCCGGTGCTGTTTCTTATTTATCGTAATCCAACTGTAATCACTGGCAATCTGCTTACGGACCCGTTACAAAGCAGTTACATTTTTAAAGATATTTTTGTTATTTAAGTACTGATGTTATATTTACGAATTTTTTTGTATAAAGTATTGCGAGATATTCCAATATCTTGGGCAACTTTCGTAACATTGCCTCCATTTTTGATTAACAATTTTTGAATTAGTTCACATTCTTCTTTGGCTTTCCCCTGTCTTACTCCATCGACAGTAACTCTTTCCTGCCCGATACTATAATTTTGGACTTGACTATTTTTCACATCACGAAAAATTTCTCCAGGTATATGCTTAACTGTCAGTTGTTCTCCGCCTGACATAGCTAACATTCGTTCAACTATATTTTGTAATTCTCTAACATTACCAGGCCAACTATAATGCATAAGATAATCATATATTTCAGAATTAATAGATACAGTTAAATAATTTTTACCAAGTTGTTCTACAAAATGATTGAATAGAAGTGGTACATCATCAGAATGATCACGCAAAGGAGGTATTCTTATATTAAATACATTAATTCTATAAAATAAATCCTGCCGGAAATTAAATCTTTCAATTTCCGCTAATAAATCTTTATTTGTTGCACAAATAACTCTTACATCCACAGGGATTACTTTATCATCTCCAATTCGTATAACACGTCGTTCCTGTAACACCCGTAGTAGGGTCACCTGTTGCTCCAGGGGCATATCTCCAATTTCATCCAGAAATAATGTACCACCATTGGCAATTTCAAATTTTCCCGACCTTCCACCGCGTTTCGCTCCAGTAAATGCACCTTCACTATATCCAAAAAGTTCACTTCCTATTAATTCACGTGGAATAGCACCACAATTCACTGCGACAAATGGTCCTTTAGAGCGTGAACTTGCATTGTGAATAGATTGTGCAAAAACCTCTTTGCCAGTTCCACTTTCGCCTTGAAGCAATATAGTTCCATTATTATCTGCAGCTAAAGAAGCAATATGAATTGCTTCTTTCATTGCTTCACTTTTACCTACAATATCCGAAAAATGAAATCTAGCCAAACCGCTGCTATATCTCTTAACTAATGTTTCTACTTTTTCCATATGTTTAATAATCATAACTGTTCCATTATTAACACCTGATTCATCCTTAATAGGTGAACCTGACACAAGACAATTAATTTGATCAGTTTGGCCTTTTAGTGAAAGTTCGATATCGTTAAATTTGGAAGTTAAAAGGGTTTTTCTCGCGTCACTTTGTCCAATATGCCTCTTAATTACCAAATTTTCAACATTGCTATAAGTTAAATCTCCTAGTAATTTTTTGGCAACAGGATTAATTTCCTTAATGATTCCTGCTTTATCAACAAATATAACTGCTTCTGAAATATTAGTAAAAATATTAGTTAGTGTTTGGTTTACTAACGATAGCTGTTGATTTTGGCATCTAAGTTTCATTTCATGTTCTATGGCTTCAACTGCAGCAAATACCATTCCCAGGGTATGTGAATGGCTTTCGCTGGAATCTCCCGATACATTAAATATTCCTATCATATTGTGTAAATTATCAAAAATGGGTGCAGCAGAGCAAGTCCAACCATGACTTTTGATGCAGAAGTGTTCCGCCCCTGTGACTTGTATTGGTTCTTTTGTTTTTACTACTATTCCCATGCTATTGGTTCCTACAGTTTCTTCTTGCCAGCAACCTCCGGCTGTAAAATTTATGGTTGATGCATTTTCCATTACGTCATCATCACCGAAGATCTCTAAAATATAGCCCTTAGCATCAGTTAACATTACGATAAATCCAGATCCCTGTAAAAATTCATATAGTTTATACATAAAAGGTCGTGCAACATCAATTAATTCCTCATTTTTAGCAAGTAATTCATTAATTTGCCAACTCTCCAAAAGTGTATTACATACTCCTGCATAAGGATCTACACCCGCGTTTCTGCAGCGTCTCCATGAATCAAGTATGGTATTATTTATCTTGTGATTGTTCACTTCACCAGTATTCACAAATTCTTCCCAGGCATAGTAAGACTCAGTTAACACTATATCTTTGCTCTTTTCCATAAATTATACCTCCATTAAAAAACGAAGATTGTTGGAAGCCTCTTGTTTTGGTAAATCAATGGTCAGTTTGACAGGATATGTTAAACTGCTCGTTTATTTTAGACATTATTCTACAAAGATTATGGCTGTTTTATTTAATTCTAGCAACAACTAATTTTAGTATCTGGACAATGTTTTGGAAGTAATGCTAGTGTAATCAAGTTTTATAGCCCCAAAGTGAGACCACAACTTGCATAAAGCAGTGCAACCGACAGGCCATTATTACGAAGGTAAACACGCTAAGCATTTATTTTTAAGCTATAACAAAAATCCGAATAATAAAAAGTACTGGAGTAGGTTGCGTGTAACTGCATTAAGAACGATACTTATATCTGCGGTAAATTAGAGGTTAGAATGATCTAATCCCGGTTCTGGTGAAACTCTCATTAGGTTATTTGAAAAACAGGATGATTTTGCAGTGTGCTTTTATTTACATGCCTTCGTTATACTTAGCATCAAGCATCCGGCTTTGGAAAGAGCCATAATTATACAAAAGCGTTTAATTACAGGGGGATTGTTCTCCTGCTGGTGTTTAGCAATACAGCGGCTTTGTTCATCAAACAAAGCTGATGATTTTGCCATCTTATTTTTATTTTCTGTTCTATAGCTTCAACTGCAACAACTACCAATCCCATGGTATGTGCATGGACTTCAGACGAATACCCCGATAAACTAAATAATCCTATCATATTGTTTGAATTATCAAAGATGGGCACTGCAAAACAAGTCCAACCATGATTTTTTTGACAATTATGATCTGCCTCCGAGACCTGTACCGGTTCTTTTGTATTTATAACTATTCCTATGCTATTGGTTCCTACATTCTTTTCTTGCCAGCAACCGCCAATAACAAATCTGGCATCTTCCATATTGTCAGCATCACCAAACGTTTTTAAAATATTACCCTCAGGATTAGTAAGCATTATTATAAATCCAGATCCCTGTAAAATTTCATATAGTCTATACATAAAGGGTCCTGCAATTTCAATTAATTCTTTATTTTCTATAAGTAATTTATTAAGTTGCCAATTCTCCACCGGGTTAAAACATATATCTTTATGTGGATTTAATCCCATTGTACTACAGCGTTTCCACGATTCCATTATTTTACTTTTTATTGTATAAATATTTGTTTGGTCTGTTCTAACAAATTCTTCCTGAGCATAATAAGCTTCATTTTTGTCCATTTTAACACCTCCATTAAGAAAAAAATGCTTACAGATTGTTTGAATATTCCGATTACATATTCTCTATTAAATAACTGAATAATCTTACTGATCTTTTTACCATTTCATGTTCTTTACCTAATTTGAAATCCATAACTTATCAACCCTTTTGGAATTATTCAATTAGAGATTATGCAATATTTATGCCAAGTCAAAAATCGGCACCTACCGGCGGCAGCAAAAAACCCGGCTACTATAATGTACCCGGCACCGAAAAATCAGCTTTAAAACATTCTTACAACTACCTCGTAACATTCTCCGCTCCCCCCCCTGCTGTCGTCTGAATTCTGGCTCTTTACTTTTCCAGAGTTATGCAGCTTGCACTTGCTTTTTTATATAATGCGTATATATACTCGTATCAAAGGACGAATAAGTATAGAGATTGGCATAAATAGTCGAAAGGGGTAGCGGAATTATAAGAAGCAACCTTAATAGGAAGGCCTGCTTCTCTTTATTGATAGGATGGTTTTTGTTTGAAGAAATAACTTTTCTAAAATTGCGAAGAAGAAGGGAATGAAATGGATAAGCAAGACTTAATAAAAATGGCAACGGATTTTGTTGAAACCTCGGAAGACAATTATATATCGAAGCAAATTGCCATTTCTGAAAGTGTTATAGGAATGAAAATATGGGAAGCACCAATTTTTGGCTTTGGTTCCTCAGATGATGAGTATTTTGAATTATTTAAAGATCCTTCAGTAATCGGGGATCATTTCTTGCATCCTAAAAAGTGGTTACCTGATTCAAAAACTGTTATCTCCTTTTTCTTACCGTTTAGCGATGCAGTTAAAAAGGGAAATAATAAGGAGCGAATCTGGCCTTCAGAAGAATGGTTACATGGGCGTATTGAAGGTCATGCTTTGTTAAACAAGTTATGTCTATATTTAAATCAAGAATTGATAAATGCTAATTATAATAGTCTTGTACCAACTTTGGATGAAAGATTCTGGACTAAAAGTGAATTTAATAAAGATACACCACATCCTGAAGCATCATTTACAAGTAATTGGTCTGAACGACATGCGGCCTTTGTGTGTGGACTTGGAACATTCGGGCTTTCTAAAGGACTTATAACACCAAAAGGTATAGCTGGAAGATTTGGTAGTATTATAACAGAATTATATTTACCTCCTGACAAAAGAAAATATGAAAAGATCAATGAATATTGTTCGATGTGTGGTAGATGTATAAAAAAATGTCCAGTCGATGCAATATCCATTGAAAATGGTAAAAATCACGTGATATGCTCTGCATTTTTGAATAAAACTTCTGAAAAATATAAGCCTAGATATGGCTGTGGGAAATGTCAGGTAGGTTTACCTTGTGAAAGCAAAATCCCTAAGAGATCAGCCAAAGAGAAGTAGCCCAAAACTCCCCGGCAAGGCAGTAACCAAACCGGGGAGTAATCATGTTTTTCTTATTTATAAAGCACCTGTAGTACTGTCGGTATTTGTAGTAGTGGTGGTAGTAGTGGTGCCATCAGTGGTGCCATCAGTAGTGCCATCAGTAGTGCCGTCAGTGGTGCCGTCACCTATATCGATTATTTCATTTTCGCCATCCCAGTTTACTTCAAGTCCAAAAGTTTCTGCCAGGAAACGAAGAGGTACATAAGTCCTTCCACAGGTGACATCAGCCGTGGTACCCATCTCAACCGGGACACCGTCCACAGAAGCAGTGCTGCCGTTTATTGTTATAACAACAACTTTGCCATCTTTCGAAATTGTTACCGACTGAGTTGCCTCATCATAGATCACTTCTGCTCCTAGTCCTTCAGCAATTGCTCTCATTGGGACCAACGTTCTTCCGCCCTTAATATACGGTGGGGCTTCAAATTTAATGAGATTATTTTTTACGGTCACAGAACCGGCTCCCAAGGTACTAGCGTCTGCATACATTTGCTTAATTAGTGCGGCTGCGCTGTCAAACTGTTGAAGCTCTTCTTCTGAATACATGGTTTTAGTAACCATATATCTTTCATTTATGATTTGCTTCATTTGCGCTTGCAGTGTAGCCATCTGAGTATCAAGATCGTTAATGCTCGCTAACACAGCTTCTGCACCAGCAGTGTCACCTGACGCTAAAAGCTCCTGATACTTGGCTTCCAGCATCAGTTTTTGTTCCTCCAAGCTGCTATTTTGCTTTGTGATTTCCTTTTTCTGTTCATTCAGTTCAATTTTAAATTGTTTTTGCACAGTAGACTTTTCGGGTTGCGACGTTGATTTTAAAGTGGACTTTTCAGACTGCGTAGTGGAATCTAAATTGGACTTTTCGGACTGCGTTGCGGATTTTCCGGAACCATTTCCGTTGCCGTTGGATTTGGCTGAAGCAGCCAATACACTCATTGAAAGAGTTAAACCAAGTACCATTAAGAATACAAATACTTTTTTCATTCTGCTTCCTTCCTTTCTTTTTATCTCCACAAAAAAAACTGTGTACCGAAGTACACAGTTTATTTCCTGTTTCCTCTTCGGCAACCCGGCTATCATAGCAGATGCTTTAGACCCGTGGCTTTGCGTCCTTGGTTTTCACCAAGTTTGCTATTATCGGAAGATGTTTAATTTATTTAATTATACTTCAGCCGTATAAAGCTAACAATACCTTCCAAATAATAATACTGATTTTTTTCACTTTTATATAGTTTACGACATCATAAATCCAATCTCATATAGATCACATTTTCCAAAGGATTTTGATAATATGGTTCTATTTCATAAAACCCAAGTTTTTTATATAGAATGACTGCGCTCTTTAATTTTGCTAAAGTATCAAGCACCATATATTTATATTTTAGTTTTGCAGCGTCCTCAATTATTTGTTCCGCTAACATTTGTCCGATTTTTTGTCCTCTGAATTCAGGCCTGACATATAACCGCTTCATTTCACAGATTGTATCAGTAATTTTTCGCAGTGCGATACATCCTTTTGTTTTGTTTTCATCATAAGCTATATACAGTCTGCCATCGGGTAATGCATATTTACCAGGAAGCTGTTCCAGCTCTTGCTTATAGTTTTGGAAATCCAAATTCACTCCCAGCATTTGTGTATATTCTGTAAAGAGTGTTTTGATACTTTCGATTTCATCATATGCAGGTTTAATTTTTATTTTCATAACTATCACTCCAACCATCCTTGATACCTACACCGGACATCGCTATGCCTTCACCTCAAATTACATGAATTAATTTTGAAACAAATGTTAATTATATTTATGTTTAACAAAATATTTTAAAAACGGAGCTGATATTTTGCTTAATAACATTCAAACCATAGTTAACAACCCCAATATCTTTTTACCTTTAATCATTTGGGCTGCGGTCTGGAAAGGATTAGCTCTATGGAGGGCCGCCAGACTTAACCAGATAGGATGGTATATAGCATTACTTATCATTAATACTGTCGGAATATTTGAGATAATTTATCTTATTGCCACAAACAAAAAGTATAAAAGGACCAATGGCTGTGTATCTTAACTTTTATATTCCCATTATTCGTGACATATTCTGAAAATATTTAATTTTTGAGGGATAACATTAATACCAGCAGATTTAAGGAAAATAAAATTCTCCTTCAGTGATAAAACCAGGTTATATATAGTTTTGTATTTTTCGCTGTTGTATAGTTGATCGCAATATAGGTCACTATTAAAAGTCTTTCTGATGATCCTCTTTCTTTTTTCCTATTGCTCCTGGCCCAGAATGAGACCCCACAGAAATTCCGGCAGTGCTTTGGAAAATATGTATGTCCTGACCAAGTTTTAATTATTCCATTTCTTGCCTGCTATTACCAATGATCTTTTCAAATTTCAATCATCACCAAAGTCTCCAATAATGTTTAACAGTTAACACCTCTAATGGCTGCAGATTCTACCAATGAAAGAATAAATTAGACGTGTAAGGACTATATTTATTATAAAGAATTATTAAAAAGATTTGGAAGGGATTATTTAATGCCGTTAATATATTTTGAAGTATTATGTGCCAAGTGTGGTAATGGTCTATGTAACCTTACTACTGTTGATGAAAGAAGTGGAGTTAAATTAGAAGTTAAACCTTGCCCTGAATGCTTAAAAGATGCTGAAAGTGATGGATTTGATAAAGGGTTTTTTAAAGGTTGTGAAGTTACTAGGAAACAAGCCGGAGAATAAAGTCCATTACATATCGGCAGTCAAAAAAAAATTATTGCTTAAAACATAATTTCCGAATTGCGTCGGTATGTTTTCTGGCACAGTAATTCCTACTTTTGGATCTAGTTACCACTATTTGGGATTGAGCCTATTCGGTGACCTGATCCTGGGTTTGTGATGCAGTACGAAAGATAGCATTTAACCCTTCATGACTTCCAAATAAACTTGGCCAAGATCAAGGGCTACCTATTTCTATTATTTGCATGAAACTTGAAAAGGGGTTTCAGATCTGAGTCTGAAGCCCCTTAGTAATCTTAACACTATTTGGAGTAAGGATAACAGGGAAATTGTAAGTTATTCTGCTGATGCCATTTGTATTGTTACTTTGAATAAGTCCCCATCTATCTCAATTCGAAAACTTCCTCCCTGAATTTCTACCAGACTTTTGGCAATAGATAATCCTAATCCGCTGCCCTGACTGCTTCTGGATTCATCGCCCCTTTTGAAACGTTCCATCAACTCTTCAGCAGATACATTCAGTTCATAGGCAGAGATGTTTTTTATGGTCAGCCTAGCCTCGCCGTCTAAATCGTCAATATTAATATATACTCGTGACCCTTCTTGAGCATACTTGAATATATTGGACAGCAAATTCTCGACTGCTCTCCATAATAATTTACCGTCAGCTCTTATAAATATTTTGTCCTGGGGATGAGCGATCTTGAATTCCAACTTTCGGGCTTGTATTTTATCGTCAAGTTCACCGAGCCCTTGTGTAATTAGTGATATGATATCTATTATTTCGTAGTTTACAGGCAAATCTCCACTGGAAGCCTTGGCTGCTTCAAACAGATCGTCCGTCAATACTTTCAGCCGCTGCGCCTTCTGGTCTATTATTCCAATAAATTCCTGTGCCTTGTTGTGATCAGTTTCATTTTTTAATAAATCGACGTAGGTGATAATAGCGGTTAAGGGTGTTCTTATATCATGAGATACATTGGTTATTAATTCGGATTTCAAGCGTTCACTTTTAACCTCATTTTCAACTGCCTGGCTTAATCCGTCAGTTATATGGTTTATGTCAACTGCCAGCTGGGCAAATTCACCATCGCCGGGAATGTCGATCGTGTGGTTGATATTCCCTTCCTTCACCAGCTTTACACCTTCGGTTATAACATTGAATTCCTTCACTTTCTTAAGGGCTATCCAGCATGCAGCCAAAATAGTAATAGGCAGCATAATAAATCCCAGACTTGCTATTATGGGATAGATAATTACTACCAACATGACTTTTAATGCCACCGAGCCGCTATTATAGATGTCTCTGATAAAAGCATAAAGTTTATAAGAAATGACATACATTAAGGAATGGCTTATAAATGTTTTGTTTTTGAGATGTTTTACTAGGGCCAGAACCAGAATCATACCCAGCGAAGCTATTAAAAAGGTAACCGGGAATATATACTGAGAAAGCTTTAAATGGTTCAATAAAACCATCACTCCCGCCTCTGCTGCGATAAGCAACCCACATATGAATATATTTAGATCATTATAGATGCGGTCAATATAATTTAAATGAACTTTTTCATCTTCCTGGGGTCGTCTGCCGGTTATCCATATCAGGTAAATAAAAGTTATGATAAATCCCAGGATTAAACCCGCCATTTGATTCATACTATTAGCAACTAGTTTTTTGTCTGCCTGCCATTTTGTTATTCTTGAATGCAGAAGTCCCTCAGAAAAAGCTATATAAACAACATCCTGTTGATTTAATTGATCGATACTGGATTGAAGCCACTCATAGTTGGTATTTGTCTTTATTTCCTGCGGAAATACATCCTGTTCGAATCCTGCTAATGTTATATAGGAAGGATATGTTTTAAAGTAGTCTTTCGCCGGGTTGGGACTGTTGGTAAATACGGTTTCACCATCTTTGGCATAATAAATGAGGCCGTGGTACTGTTCCAGCTTGCGTAAGGTAGAATTATAATCCCGTAGATCATCCTGAATTAACCGATCTTTTATCAGGGCGATTTTGTCGGCATATACTTCATTAAATATAGCGTGATTTTCCTCGGTACTTAGATTGGGATTATAATTCTTAGAGTTGTTTACGAAATCCTCAAACAGCACGTCGGTTTCGCTTCTGATTTCATCTTCGGTGACGGTACTGCCGCTTAAAACAAATTGCTCGCTTTTATAATCTTCCGTAATCTTTCTTAAGCTGTTAATAATATCACTGCTGTCATTTATATAACCGCTGCTCAGATAATAACTATCCTCAAATGCAATGCTGAAATCATTATTATGCAATCTGAGTGTATTCCACAAGATAGTTATGGCGCCGGTAAAAAAAATGATAGCAGTTAAAAAAACAATAATCTTGGTTATTGTTGCGTGGCTATATTTTTTCCACTTTATATCCAATTCCCCACACCACCTTTAAATATTTAGGTTCTTTGGGATTTATCTCAATTTTCTCCCTGATCTTTCTTATATGGACGGCAACTGTATTTTCGGCACTAAAGGCAGTTTCCTGCCACACCTTTTCATATATCTCATCTATGGAGAATACTCTGCCGGCATTGGCAGTCAAAAGCTTCAATATTTTATATTGAACTGGAGTGAGTTTTACTTCATCGCCATCTACAGTTACGCACTTACTCTCATCATCTACTTCCAGCCCGCCCGTTCTGAAGACATTGGTTTTTGTCTCTAAGCTGCCCAATCTCGTATATCTTCTCAACTGTGACTTTACCCGGGCAATTAACTCTAAAGGGTTGAAGGGTTTAGCGATATAATCGTCAGCTCCCATGTTTAACCCGATAATTTTATCAGTATCCTCAGACTTTGCAGAGAGCATAATAACCGGTATGTTTTTATCTTCTCTTATCTTCACCGTTGCCCTCAAGCCATCCAATTCCGGCATCATGATGTCCATAATAACCAGATGAATTTCATTTTCTTCTATCGCTTTTAAAGCTTCCCGTCCATTAGAAGCTCCAAATACTACGTAGCCTTCGTTTTGTAAATATATTTTTATTGCATCCAATATCTCTTTATCATCATCGCAAACCAGTATATTCATGAGGTATCACTCCTATTTTTACAGTCGCACAAATTATATCACACCTTTCAATCATTACTTTAAAGTAATGATATCAGCTAATTCTTACGATACTGCTGTCATAATTCTTAAGAACTTCTTAAGATTAGTTATAGGTATCTAATAATTAAGCGCGTGGACCCCAAAAATACATAAGGACCGGAATTCCGGTCCTTATCGATTAATACTCGTTATGCTTGTCTGTGCTGGCACTTCCCGTCCATCAGCGGGATTTCTTTTAGTTGAACCGTACCTTCCCAGCTATCTTCTTCTCATTTGACACTCTCACTCTGCAACGCCTTTGATATTCGAATTATTTTCATCATTTTTAGCTATTGATGGTGTTCCCTGGTGAAAAACTATGCGCCATTCACCTCCCTGTAATATCCAAATAGAACTATGTAACTCATGTCCCCTTTGTAAAACATTTGTCCCCTGGTTGCCCTATAAAAATGATGCAACCCATTTTATCAGCAGGATTATTGGCAACAGCATAGTAGTGCCCAGGATAATGCTATAAATTAACTGCTTTTTGGATATATAGCCTTCCTTAAGAGATTGTAAGATTAAATAGCTAAGCAGGGGAAGATACAAGATAATTGAAGTTAATACACCTGGGGTATAAGTTCTAAACCATATACTAGCGGCAATATGCTGTACAGCGTTAATGAGCAGGACCACCTGAGTAGTGATTGCGATAAACATACCGGTCCCATTGGCTTTACTTATGCTTCCAAAATAGGTAAAGAGAAATGCCATCAGGGTAACTATGATCAAAGCTATGGAAAACTGATGTGAGCTCCACGAGGTAATATTGCTGATAAAGCCTGGTAAGTCCCGCCAGTGCCCTGCGATAAAAGTAGGCATAGTCAGGTATTCCTCAAAGTTGTGAATTACCAGCAAAAGGGGTGCTACCCACAATGCTTTACGATATTCCATAGGAATCCCTCCGGCAATTATTTAAAAGTTGTAACAATGAGACCTAGCAGGGCAAAAAGAGAAACTGCTTGCATAGGGTTAACTATAGAAGTAAGATGATTTTGTCATTACATAGCTACAGGCATTGTTTTACAAAGCCACCGGCATGGAGATGCGCTGGGCATCACAGTGTCCATATTGTAGAAAACAAACAACTAATAGCAAGACCATGCTAGTCACTGATAAAGCCAACTCCTATTGATCCTGGTCCAGAATGAGATCCCACAGAAGTTCCGACACTGCTTTGGAAAATATGTATGTCTTGACCAAGTTTCTGTTTTAATTCCTTAATAATAAACAACCCATCCTCTTCACATAGAGCATTCTGGGTGATAATAACCGAATCACGAACGTTCTTTATCCTATTAACACAGGTATTGATCAAATACTCCAAAGATTTTTTCCTACCCCTAACTGCTTTAATGGGATGTACTACGCCATTTACAAACTCACAAACAGGCCTAATTCTGACCAAATTACCAAGCATTGCAGCAGCACCTCCGATTCTGCCGCCGGCGAACATATAGGTTAATTCCTGTACTGTAAAGAGAGATACTGCATTAGGTATAAGTTGACCAGTTCGTTTAACAATTTCTTCCCAACAAAGTTTTTGACAATTTATCATATGGGCAATTTTTATTTCCAGAGCTGCTTGACCGCAGGCACAGGTCCCTGACTCAAAAATCTCAACTTTTGCATCTTCAATAGACTCAAGAAACATATCCCGGGCCAGCAAAGCATTCTGATAGCTGGCGGAAAGCTTACTGGCAATCGTAGTAACAATAAACTTGTTGTATCCCCTTTCGTACATTTCTCTATATCCCTTTAACCAATCATATATGCTTGGTGCCGAAGTTTTCGGTATCTGCTGAGGTTCGTCCTGCATATGCAGATAAAAATCCGAGTTACTATAATCAATGTTTTCACGGTAATAATGTTGGTGATCAAAGCTAAAATATAAAGGTATTTCTTTAATAGTAAACTTCCCAAACATCTCGCGGGGAAGATTACCTGCTGAATCTACTAACTGAGCTATTCTTTCATTCATTGTTGCAACTCCTTCATCATTATGAATTGAGCTTATCCTAACTGAATTTTTTTATACTTTTGTTAACTGCAAGTTAATATAAATGATACCGCACTTATTACAGATTCACCTGAATATACAAAAGCTTTGCTTTAGCAGGTATAGCCCTAGTAATTATCCCAATCATAACTAAATTATTTAGCAAAAATACAGCTTAATCCGAAACCCGTTATATATAGCGCCAAAAGGTATCAGTCCAAAAATTCCAAATGGAATACCAATAATGGTTATACAAAAATTAAACCAATCACAAGATGGTTAAATGAATCTTGATTACGCTCTTTTTGAGATTATCTATATTCGTTAAGGTATTCCTGTAAACAATCAATGTACTTACCCATGTGAATACCATCTACAAAGGAATGGTGAGCTTGTACTGAAAATGGCAACAATATTTTATCACCTTCTTTAAAGTACTTTCCCCACGCTAATCTTGGAACAGAATCATCTTTATTAAACGATATTGTGTGTGATAAATGGGTAAATGATACCCACGGAACACAAGTAATATAAGTTAAATCATCTCGTCCTTCCACGTCTTTTATAACAAAATAATCCGTTTGATTCTTAGATTTTTCTATTGCCTTTTTAACAAAATCTAAAATGGACCTTTCCATATAAACGGTTACCATTTTGAACAAATCAGTATTGTTAGACATATCAGTAAAAGATGGATGTATTATATCATGCAAAACAACTTGCTCACCTCTAATGCGATAGCGAAATTCCTCTATTTGATTTAACGCGTAAGTTGCTGCATAAATCATAGCGTAATAAAAAGGGATTTTCTTTTCTTTAGTCTTGGCCAAGAATTTGGTTATATCAATATTTACGCATATATTGTAATGAGAATAATCAATCCGCTTAAAAAAATTATAATGTGTGGTTCGTTCCCACATGTCCAAATTTATAATTTTCAAATTAAATTTCCTCCTATGGCTTTTATTGCTTAGATTAGCCTCCTCTATTTTTTGGTTTATGGAATGGTCTTACCTTCACCAACACTCCAAGCATTTTTTACCATTATATCAAAAATCACATTGAGCCAACAAAAATAACATTCATGTATCCAATAACGCTAAACGAATAATTTTTATTGATAAACGATAAATATCTATTGTATATCGTGAAATATTCTGCTATACTGCAATCACTATTAAGGGTGGTTCTCACCCAGTTGTAGAGAGGATGAGTTCTATGTGGAATGGGAAGAAATCTATCACTCTGAGCAAATTGTGCATTCTATTGTTTATGTTTCTGCTGATTATCACGGTGGTGTCTGCACCCTGGCTGACGCGCTGGTTTCTGAGGTTTTCACAGGCTGGGCTGGCGGGAACTGAGGCCTTCTTTCTTGCCACCATCTATGTGGGATCTGTTCCGGCGGCGATTCTGCTGTATAATCTCCTGCGTCTGATTCGCCGTATCGAGGCACAGCAAGTGTTCATAACCGAAAATGTAGAACGCCTGCGACGAATTTCCTGGAGTTGTTTTATGGGAGCGAGTATTGCCTTAGTTTCTACATTTTACTATTTCCCATGGTTCTTTTTGGCCGTGTCCGCCGCCTTCATGGGCTTGATTGTGCGTGTTGTAAAAAATGTAGTAGCTCAGGCGGTAGCGCTTCAGGAAGAGATAGATTCCATCATATAAAGGAGGGAGAGCGATAGCATGCCAATTATTGTAAATCTGGATGTAATGATGGCCAAGAGAAAAATATCCTCCGGCGAACTGGCGGAAAAGGTCGGCATCAGCCAGGCCAATCTCTCCATCCTAAAAACCGGCAAAGCCAAAGCGATGCGTTTCTCCACTATGGAGGCCATTTGCAGGGCGCTGGACTGCCAGCCCGGGGACATACTGGAATATAGAGAACAAGACTAAATATTAGGAGGCAAATCATATGAACGAGCACTATCCGGATAAAAACTGCTCGACTTTAGCTGCGGAACAATCAATATTGACCAACTTGGAAGCATCAGCCAAGAATACAACACCGCTGCTTTGGAAAGTAAAAGAGCCTTTTGAAGCAGACCGGAAAGATGGGGTTTTCGCTCTGGTTGTCTTTGTACTGGGATTTTATTTCGCACGTTGGGTTATGTTTTCCTGGCAGGGCTGGGGTGTAACTCTGTTTACCTTAGCCTATTGCGGTGCAGTCACCTTGTATCTTGTGAAAAAAGGAGTACATATTCCACGGGCCGGGTGGGTCTGGCTGATAGTAGTAGTACTGACCGGAATTAGCTTCTCACTTTGGACGAATAATGGTTTAGAGCCATGGCGCAGCCTATTTCTATTTGGCAGCGCTATATACTGGGTCATATGTGCTGCCGGTCTGCCTATACTGGGCAAAACCAGCAATTTTATTGGGTTGGACGGCTTTAACGGCCTGTTTGTAATTCCTTTTCAGAACTTTGGCTGTCAATATAAAAGCCTGGCTGTTCTGAGCAAACAAAGAGCAGCGGGAAGACAAATTGTTTCCATAGCTCTGGGTTTGTTTTTGACCTTAATGGTGGCAGCCATGGTTTTACCTCTCCTGCTAAAGGCCGACAGCGGAGGCTTCTCCCAACTTACCAGCGGTGTTTTAGACTACCTGCAAAGGATGAGGTTGGGGGAATATTTATTTAATGTTGTTCTGGCCATTCCCATAGCAGCTTATCTCTTTGGTCTAGTGGCAGGCAGTGCCCATCAGAGAGGCTGTGACCTATTCAAAGATGGGAATACCCAAAAGGCCATTTCCAACCTGCAGGTACTACCTGCGGTTACGGGTTATACCCTCTTGGGTTTGTTATGCAGTCTATATGTGCTGTTCATCGGCAGTCAGCTGCCCTATTTCTTCTCCGCTTTTGTCGGGGAACGACCTGAGGGTTGGCAGGTTTATTCCGAGTATGCCCGCAGCGGATTTTTTGAACTTTGCAGCATTGCGGCCATAAATTTGTCGGTATTGATGGTGGTAAATCTTCTGAGTTTGAAGCTATGCAGGGACAGTAAAGTACTAAAGATCCTCAACTCATTACTGGCAATACTCACTTTAATACTCATTGCCACCGCCATGAGCAAAATGGCTATGTATATTGGAGCTTACGGATTATCGATGCGCCGGCTGCTCCCCTGTTTTTTCATGATATTTCTGGCGGTCATATGCGGCGGAGTGGTCGCTCTGCAAAAATGGCATTTTTCCATCGCGCGATTGGCGGTCGGTGTGGGCGTAGTTATGCTATGCACGCTATGTCTGTTGGATACTGATAGTCTTGTTGCCCGCTACAACGCAGAACGCTATCTTTCAGGAACGCTAAATAGTTTTGATGTAGAGATTCTATATCGTTCAGGGCCAGCTGGCGTTGATTCTGCCTTGAACGTATATACGCAAACCAAAGATCAAGCTTTGCAGGCTGAACTGAAGAAATATCTTCTTGCTCAGCAGCAAAAGGCTGCACAAATTTCGGGACAATCCAAGGATAATTTACAGTGGGCACGTGTCCGGCAGAGAGATTATTCATTTCTGCCGAACATGCCTTAAAAGTATAATTGGATGAAATTCTTCAGTCCCCCCGGTTCGTACCCACGTATCCAAATTTATAATTTTCAAAATACATTTCCTAACTATGACCCTGTGTTTTGGTCAGGCTCTTCATAATAATATCTTGATCCATCTGCGGGGTCATAATATACGCGATATCTTTTCTTATTTGTGGGATCTATAAATGATTCTTCGGTTTTTTCATATCCTTTAGGGATTTCAGTGTTATTGGACATTTTAAATCGCTTATCGAAAATAAACCAGGATAGTAATGCTATTACAGCAAGAGTGATTAATATTGGCATAATGATTACACCTCTTCAATAATTACAGCAGTTCCATAGGCAACTACCTCTGTCATTGATTGTCCTATTTCACTTCCATCAAAACGCATCATCACGATAGCATTAGCACCCATATTAGCTGCATTCTGTACCATTCTGTCCAATGCTTGTTTTCTCGAATCCTCTAACATTGCAGTATATTCATGAATTTCTCCACCCACCAATGAGCGCAGAACTGCTACGATATTTCCGCCAAGTC
>JBDKUD010000367.1:0-2668 GCA_039679805.1 Syntrophomonas sp.
TTATCACGGCACAGGTCACAAGTGGTACAGGCCAGAAAAGTGCTGACATCTTGCTGAGTTATATTGGTTTCCCCATCAGCAACCATCTTCAGCAGGCTCCATTTACCCCGGGGTGATTGGGATTCCCAGCCCCGCCCGTAATACTGAGTACACTCGTCAACACAATATCCGCAACCGGCACAAGCATAGCTGAACCAAGTAACATCATCGGGCAGGCCCTGGCTGGACTTAAAATCTTCTCCGGCTGGGTTGCCAGGCATTGAATTAGCTACCGGTCTAATAACTCCTTCCATAGGGAGGGCCAGACTGATTAACCTGGCCATTGTACCGACTTCAATCGTTTTCCCCGGGTTCATAATGGAAGACTTATCCCGGGCGGCCTTAAATTCTTTTAGCCTGGCCAGCCGGTTATCTCCAATTACATTTTTAGCCAGGGCGGAAAAATATAACCCATTGCCATATGGACGTCCGCCATTCTGCAAGGCGGTTTTTAAGACTGTCAGAGACAGTCCGAAAGCCATATTGAATCCGAATTTTCGTTCATCATGCGGGATGAATCCCAATAAAACTATTTCTCCACCTTTAACCGCAAAGGCTTCCAGTAGAAATGGCTGATGAATTCTGGCTTCTAGATCCTCCATTACCTGAGCCAGTGAATTAACCGGAATCACAACCTCCGCCGGAATAAGAGACGGAGAAATACGTTTGGCTTTCATAGGATTAAAACGCTCCGACCACTCATGTTGAGCTATAGAATTATCCAGTAAGGTGCCACCGTAACCAGCAGCAATTTTCTGCAACGCTTGATTTCCCGCCGAGGAGGAATAATAAACTGCCAGCAGAATATAGCTTTCCGGCAGGCTAATACCATCCGTATTTGATTTTCCATGTTCAGCACTGGTCGGCAGTAAATTACGATACCTGGAAATCTCCGGGTTGGTAAAGCTGAGCGACCAAAGGGGAACATTACGTTTATAAACCTCATTAACAAATTTGCTTAGACTATGCAAATCATCAAAAGCCAGAGCGGTAAGTTGCCTATCCTTAATCGGAGCCACCGTAAACTTAATTGAAGTAATGAAACCTGTAATGCCGGAAGCATTCTCCACCAGCGACAGCTTGTCCCCCGCAAGCGTGTCAACTCTTCCATCAGGAGCAACCAAGGTAATTTCAATAACATTATCACGAAAATATCCGGATTGATAACTGCCGATACCTGCTCCTCCGGTTGCCAGCCATCCGGCTACAGTAGAAGAAGGAGCACTGGTAGGGTAAGATTTTAACGTCAATCCCTTTTCGTTCAATTGTTCCTCGACTTTTTGCCACACAGCACCAGGTTCAACCGTAACCGTTAGTTTTTCAGCATCAATAACCAGAATATTTTTCATCCGATTAAATTCTACTACCAGCTCGCCGCTAACGGGAACGACACCTCCATAACCGGAAGTTGCTTTACCCCTTGGGATCAAGGGTATCCGGTTTTCAGCCGCCCACTTGGTAAGAATAATAACTTCTTCCCGGCTAATAGGCTGAACAATACCGGCGGGTATGTGTTTACCCATTAAACGCTTTACCATAGCCGGCATAGTTCCCACATCATTAGCGTAAAATCTTCTTTCCCGGGAATCAAAGTTTACTCTGTTTCTAAAAATATTGGTTAAATAGTTTTGCTGTTGTATGGACAGATTCATAATACCTATACCCCCTTATGGTATAATATATTATTATTATATTCCTGAATCGTTGAAATTGAAAGCACAAAAATTGTTGAAAGACAATTATTGTTAGAGGGTATGGGTATAGAGCTAAATTTTAACATTAGTAAAAACTTAACCGCTCATTTTTATAAGTCAATTTATATTGGGGATAATTGAGATGAGCTTAACCGAGGAGTGGACCAGCTAATGTCGCACTAACTTGTTCTGGCTATGCAGCATTTAAGAATTTCGATTCTCGTAAATACAAAAGAAGGAAATGGAATGTAATTGCTGAAAATGTATATAACTATAAAAATAGAGGGTGTTTTAATGATAGGAAAAATTAAGGTTATATGGGCAAAATACAAAGCAGCAATTATGGTTGGAATAATGACCCTGGCTATAGGAATCGGTATTCTAATGGTTCTTTTATCAATCCTTAAACATCTATAATTTTTACATATAACAATATATCGACTTTTACCGGCAGTATAAATAGCAAGCTTTTATGGCATTATCCGTTCAAAGCCCCAACCGTTCCAGGTCCACTGACTTTTATGGCTGCCGCTAATCCATAACCTGAGCCTATTGAACGGTCCATATCCAGGTATTTCCTGTACCTTCAACTCATTCAATCTGTCTCCGTTAACATCTAAAATATCTATTTGTTTGATTGGGTATTCCAGGGCGGATGAACACCATACTGCTTTCATCCGCCCGGCTGCTATTCGGTACATGAATAAATGACAGCTTAGCTGTTGATCATCTTGCTTTTTGACCCACCAGGGCCGGGAGTTGCCAAAACTACCTTTTTTCCATACAATCATCACCAGTTCTATGCGGCCATCATTATCTGCATCGGCAAGTTTTACCTGCTTCACCTGCCAATCCACCGGACTATGCCAAATAAGGTGGTTGCCCTCTACTGCCTGTAGTCGATAATTTTTTAATACATAATCTTCCCGCATACC
>JBDKUD010000120.1:0-3566 GCA_039679805.1 Syntrophomonas sp.
TATCGATGATGTTGTAGAATCGGTGGTGCGAATACTTTGCAATCCGCCGGTGAAGAAAGTGGATAAGGATGGCATCCTGGATGGTATAAAATATGCTTTATATAACATTGGAAATAATCAACCGGAACAATTAATGGATTTTATTGCAGCCCTGGAGAAGGCGCTGAGTAAAGCGGTTGGCAGGGAGGTTGTGGCTAAGAAAGAGTTCCTTCCCATGCAACCAGGGGATATTAAGGCAACATTTAGTGATAGCACAGCTTTGGAGAGAGATTTTGAATTTAAACCGAGTACGGGGATAGAGGAAGGATTGCAGCGATTTGCGGATTGGTATGTTGATTATTATCAGGTGAAGTAAGAGATTATGGTTTGAAAATCAATCAATTATCAGGTTGATGGTTCTGAGGTTAGCTATAGATCGGATAGGTTTAAATTTAAGTAAAGATATTTAAAATGCGTTGGTTGAGAAGATAGAGGTTGTATCACCAACGCATTTTATATTGTATTGAAAAGTGGGTTATGGACGGAATAAAAAATAACAAAATAGTATAATTTTTGGATATAATTATAAAAAATGCTATTTGCGAAACAAGAACCAGAGAAATAGTAACTAATGATAACTGAGGAGCGAAAAATGGAAAGCAATCAAAAGTTCCCATCCCATCAATTTAATAGATATAAGTATATTATTGAGAACATAAAAGATGTCATTTGGGAGATGAATAAAGACTATGTCTTTACTTTTGTAAGTCCAAACGCTAAAGACATGGCGGGTTATTCTGCTGAAGAATTAGTGGGAAAAAAGATGCCCGATTTTTTATCGGAAGAGTCGCAAAATTATACTTTTAGATTGGCAAAAGAACATTTAAATATGCGGATAAACGGTGATACTGAAGAAATGATTTTACACGATGTTCAATTTATTTGTAAAAACGGAAAAGTCAAATGGGTTGAAATATCTGCTCAACCTATGTTCGAAGATGGAAGATTTACAGGCTATATAGGTACTACGCGAGATATTACGGAAAAGAAAAAATATGAGCGCCGTTCCTTGCGTTTATATCAAGAACTATTTTATAAAGCTTATAACGCTAATCCGCTCGATATGTTTATAGTTTCAATGCAAAACGGAACCATTATGGAGGTGAATGACACTGTATTAAAAAGATGCAAACGTACCCGGGAAGAGTTGATCGGAGCAAGAATAACCGATAGCGGTATTTGGGTTGAGCCTAGTGAACGTGATAAGTATATAGAATTAATAAAGAAAGAAGGTTTGGCTGAAAATTTTGAAATGAATTTCTGTAAAAATTCAGGTGAGGTTGGAACAATGCTATTGTCAGGGGTTATCATTTCCTGGCAGGGAGAGGAATGTGTCTTATCGATCGCCAATAATATTACCGAATTAAGACGTTACCAGCATGAAATGGTTCATTTAGACCGTTTGAATCTTATAGGCGAAATGGCAGCTAGTATTGCCCATGAAATTAGAAATCCCATGAGCACAGTAAAAGGCTTCCTGGAGTTATTTAAAAGCCAGGAAAGGTATACTGCAGACAGGGAGTACATTGATTTAATGATAGAGGAAATGGAGAGGGCTAATGTCATTATAACTGAGTTCTTATCTCTGGCCAAAGACAAGGTGGTTGCTTTAAAGCTGGAGAATCTAAACGAAAAGATAAAGATCCTTTTACCGGTGCTGCTGGCTAGGGCCCTGAAAGACGATATAAATATTAAATTGGAACTGGGTGATATTCCCGAACTGATGATGGATAAAGACGAGATTCGGCAGCTAATTCTTAATCTGGTGATTAATGGGATTGATTCCATGTCAACAGCAGGCTGTCTGACTATAAAGACATTTAAAGACATTGAGGGAATAACTCTAGCTATACAAGACCAAGGTAAAGGGATAAGTCCCGAAGTTCTTGAGAAGATAGGTAATCCCTTCTTTACAACCAAAGAGAATGGCACTGGGCTGGGATTAGCTGTTTGTTACAGTATTGCTAATAGACATAATGCTAAGATAAATATTGAGACTGGACAGGCAGGTACTATTTTTAAGGTGATTTTTCCCATTAGTAGGGAAGATAGCACTTCGACATTAATTAATAGATAGTGAATATTGTTTAAGAAAGAACTAGGAAAGCGCTAATTCATTTCTCAGCCATATACTTAACATCGCGTGAAAAAGACAGACAAGGTGAAATGAGATTAAAAAGATGTTACACTGGTTAATATGTCTTACATAAATCGAAAAAAATGTCATTAATTTTATGGCGTTATATTCCTCTTCAAGTCTAAACACATGTGCAAGACGATAGCAAATATAGAGAGGGAGCAGCTTAAAATCAAGAGCTACTGATGCTTCAGGATTAGTTTGAATGTGCGATTTAGGTTCCCTCAGACGATTTGGGGGAATTTTTTATTTTAGGTGGGTCGTGCTTTTTCGCAGAAATAAATAAATGCGCGTAAATATGGAGGAAATATGCGAAAAAGTATAGTAGAATATGGGAGTGAATTTGAAAAATTAAGGGGTGTAATTGCTTTGGGTGGATTTTTTGGTGTTGTTTCAAAGGAAGATTGCAGCAAGGATGTGTATTTTGGTACCGATTACCACTCCCACCTGGGAACTAGTATGGGCGGGATGGCGATCTGGAGCGGAAACAGTTTTAATAGATCAATTCATAACATAGAAAATACTCAGTTCAGAGCAAAATTTGAATCTGAACTGCCAAAATTAAAAGGTAATTTGGGTATAGGATGCATAAGCGATACCGAACCGCAACCTTTGACTGTGCGTTCACGCCTCGGTCACTATGCCATCAGTACAGTAGGAATAATCAATAACTTATATGAAATAGCGGACCAAGCTTTCGCCAATCAACATACCCATTTTTTAGAAACTAACAGAGGAGCTATTTACCCTACTGAGCTTGTGTCGGTAATTATAGATCAGGAAAACTCTTTCAAAGATGGTTTATTAAAAGCGCAGGAGTTGATTGAGGGATCCTGTTCGATCCTGCTTTTAACACCGCAAGGGATTTATGCTTCCAGAGATAAACTAGGCAGAACGCCTTTATTAGTAGGTGAGAAAGAAGGTTCATACTGTGTTTCCTTTGAATCCTGTACTTTTACCAATCTCGGATATAAATCCAACTACGAACTTGGGCCAGGGGAAATTGTGCTTTTGACACCGGATGGTATTGAAAAAATTGCACCCCCCAGAGATAAAATGAAAATTTGTGCTTTCCTATGGGTTTATTATGGATACCCATCCTCAACCTACGAGGGAATGAACGTAGAGGTTATGCGTTATAGAAATGGTGCCGCCATGGCTAAAAATGACAATGTAGAAATTGACATGGTTGCTGGGATACCTGATTCGGGTGTCGGGCATGCTATCGGTTATTCCAACCAATCTAAAATACCTTATGGACGACCTTTTATAAAATATACACCAACCTGGGCCAGGAGTTTTATGCCACAGGATCAGACTATAAGAAATCTTGTGGCAAGAATGAAACTGATGCCCATTCCTGAGCTAGTTGCTGATAAACGATTACTCT
>JBDKUD010000286.1:0-3282 GCA_039679805.1 Syntrophomonas sp.
ATCATGCTGCTGACCCCCTCCTGCTCGGTAGCCAGTATGGGCATGACCCCCAAGCTGGGCTACAACTGGCCCGGCATTAATATTTGCTTTGCCACCGCTGGCTCTTCGGCCTCCGGTATTACCCACGCGCTTGAAATAATGCAGGAAAAGGGACGCCTGCCAGGCGAGCTGCCCACCGAATTCAGTTGGGTGGGCGATGGCGGCACCTATGACATCGGCTTCCAGGCGCTTTCAGCCGCAGCCGAGCGCAACGATAATATGATTCATTTTTGCTATAACAACGAAGCCTACAGCAACACCGGCGTGCAACGCAGTGGTGCCACCCCGCGCGGCAGCTTTACCACCACCACCCCCACCGGCAAGCGCCAGCCCAAGAAAAACATGGCCCTGCTGATGCTGGAGCACAATATTCCCTACGTGGCCACCGCCACCGTGGCTTACCCCGGCGACCTGTACGACAAGGTGGTAAAAGCCAAAAACATCCCGGGCATGAAATACATTGAAATTATGGCCCCCTGCTATTTAGGCTGGCAGTTCGATATGCCTAAAACCGTGCAGATGAGCCGTATGGCTGTGCGCAGCGGTGCCTGGCTGTTATGGGAAGCGGAAAATGGCAAGATCAGCTTTAATAACCCCAGCTCGCTTATCATCAGCGGCAAAAAAGACGCTGCCCCGGTGGATGAATACGTTATGCAGCAGGGTCGCTTCAATCGTCTGCTTAAAGGTCCTGATGCTGCGCAGCGCATCGCCCAAATTCAATGCGACATCGATCGCGAGATCGCTTTTATGCGGGAACGGGCCAAGATTACGATTTAGTTTTCAATCTGCTTTCCATCTGTCTGTTCAGCGGCACGCCGGCAATCGCTACAGTTTTAACCGGCCTTCATAGTCATGACCACCGGTGGTAACCGTGGGCATGCACATTAATACCGGGCTGTCCGCAGCTTGTTAAGAATCGCATCAAAACATAAAATAGAACATAATAATTAGTATACAAACCAAAAAGAAGGGGTTCGGATATATGAATCCAGATAAAAATGCCTACAATGTTGATGACAGGATAACCTGCCAGGCCAGTTGGGTATCTGCTGCAAGTGGAACTATCCTTATGATTCACGGCAGTGGCGGTGACCATAGTAAATGGACCGGGCTTATGGAAAGGCTGCCGGAGGGGTTTAATGGCCTGTCTCTGGACCTGCCCGGGCACGGGATATCTTCCTTGCCGCTATGTGCCGGTGTGGAAGAAATGGCTGGCTTTATACAGGCAGCTATAGGGATGATTAATCCTCCCCGCCCGCTCATCCTGGCGGGCCATTCCATGGGAGCAGCGGTGTGTCTTTATATGGCTATTGAATATGGGGAAGTGTTGGATGGGATTATTCTGATTGGAGGAGGTTCCCGGCTGCGGGTACTGCCTGCATTGCTTACTACTTTAAAAGAAGGTAATGTAGACCCCAACTTTTTCCGGCTCGGTTTTTCCGATCAGACCACCGACGAAATCAAGCAAAGGGAAGTAGCCAAGTATGCTCAAGTTAGTACCAAGATCTTATATGCTGATTTTAATGCCTGTGATAATTTTGATATAAGCAGCAAACTTAATCAGGTAAAAGTCCCCACGCTAATAATAGTGGGGGAGGAGGACCGGCTTGCCCCACCCAAGTATTCTTATTACCTGCACGAAAATATATCAGGTTCTACCCTGAAAGTTATTCCTGGGACGGGACATTTTATTCTCCTGGAAAAACCGGAGCAGGTGAGCCAGGCGGTTAAGGAGTTCTGTTCATGTTTTAAACCGGATTAGGTTTGGAATAATAAAAGTACTACTATTTATGACCAGAGGTGCTCGAAGAAGTGAATATTGGAATTGATATTGATAACACTATTAGCTGTACTTCGGAAATGATAAAGCAATATGTAGGTGTGTTTGGTAAAGAGAACAATCTTCCTACTGAGCTTGATTTAAGAGAGTATTACCTGGAAAAATCGCTGAATTGGGGCAAAGAAAATACCGACCGTTTTTTAAGAACCTGTCTAATGGACATTTATCAACAGGTTGCTCCCAAACAAAATGCGATAGAGGTAATCCAGGAGCTTCACAAAACTAATACTATTATTCTGGTAACCTCACGTAATCAACAGTTGCCATCCTTAACGGAAACAACTCGGAAATGGTTAAATGATAATAAGGTTGAATTTGATAAGCTGATTATGAATAATACTGATAATATGCATCATTTTAGCAAGCTCTCGGTTTGTCTTGAGAATAATGTTGAAGTGATGATAGAGGATCATCACGAACTGGCTTATGAACTTAGTGAGAGAATACCGGTTTTGATGTTTGATTATCCCTATAATGCTCACATAGCAACGGATAATATTATAAGAATAACTGATTGGACGCAGGTACCGGCTATTATCGAAACCCTGAATAATAGTTAAAATATAGATTATTGCAGGTAAGAACATTTTTCATAAATAAAGCTTGTAGTTTTGGGCTCAATTTGTTATTATTGTTTGTGCAATGATTTTGCGGAACTGTGGTGTAGCGGTTAACATGCCGGCCTGTCAAGCCGGAGACCGCGGGTTCAATTCCCGTCAGTTCCGCCATATTATTTTCTGGACAATTGGGACTGCCTCCCGGTTGACTAGTGGCTGCAATTAGAATAAAATATAACTTGTCATGGGCGGGAGTAGCTCAGTGGTAGAGCACCGGCTTCCCAAGCCGGGTGCCGAGGGTTCGAACCCCTTTTCCCGCTCCATATTTATTATAGGGAATATTAGTTGCTGTAAAGATGTATATATTTAAGGTGGAACTTAAACCGGGAAGGGGGTTTGAAATTGAAACATGTGAAAACTATTATCAGGCCCAGTCTGAAAAGGGATAAAGAGCAAATTAATTGCCGGGAATGTGCTACTTCCTGTCAATCAGCTTGCAAGACTTCTTGTACAGTTGGCAATCAGGTTTGCAAACACCAGTAGTTCGAATACATAGGGGGGCATAGCCCCCTTTTTTGTGCCCTTTTTAGGCCGTTCCGGCAGGCTGCTCAAGTCTCGGTAGGTAACACCAATGGCTGCTCTCCCGGGGCATGGGGCACAGGTTATATTTAGTTAGGTGTAAGGCGTAAGGGGTTAAAGTTTTGCGTAGGTGTTATCAACGCCGCACTCCTCACGCCTTACGCCTAATTTTTTCAAGAGAGGAGAATGTTAGTGTTTTTACGGGCAGATTACGATTTTGGAGCCCATATTCATGCTTTTAGATGGAAAGACCAAAATATTGTTTTG
>JBDKUD010000004.1:0-6815 GCA_039679805.1 Syntrophomonas sp.
CGTGCTGTCAGTCGTTATCTTTATATCACTCATACAAAACTCCTATTAGCAATGACTTTAGCAATTTATTTTTACAGTGCTTTCCTTTTACCAAACCTGCCAGCTCTATAATCATAAAACATAATATGGTGAGACTGTGTTGGTATAGGGATTATAATTGTCATTTATCCAGCTGTCAATGATAATTTAGAACCCCGAAAATTTTGATTACCCGCGTTGGAAAATAGCTAACTTCATTTTTGTTTCTATTTATGACTTCCATGCAAATTATGTCGGTAGGGTAGCCATTCTATGAGTCCGTATAAAGCTGTTATCAGAATGAACAAACCAGCCAGAAAAGTGAGTAGTGTGGTGGAGACTGGAAAAATTAACAAGTATCCCAAGAAAAGACCCAATATAAAAATAAATACCTGGCGAATGCGCGGACCGGCAAAAAGCCTACCCTGTTCCTCGAGAGAAAGCCGTTCAAACACCATTATGGCTAGGATCAAGAGTATTCCTATTCCCAGTAACAGCAGCATGCTTTCCAGAAGCAAATCAGGAGCGGGACCACTGCTACTGCCAACACTGTACCATTTCCAACTCGGATCATGGCTGACAGAATCGATTTTATCCCAGTGTCGCCCTGTCATATAGTCAGTGATGGTAAGATACGAACCCATATACTGGGCTTTGATAGAGAAAAACTCTGAAGCATGAAAATAGCGAGCCGCAACGTTTTCTGCTAATGCTACCAGAGTTCGAGGCAGATATATCATCAGAAAGCCTAAGGCTGCAGCCGGCAACACTGCAGCGGTAATAGTAGAAGCAAATAGTGCTATGGTAAACATGGCAATCATGCAAAGAGTTGTTATCCGCCCCCAACGTAGAATCACATACCAATCCAGGTCAAGTCCAATTGGTCCTGCCATCATACCTAAAAATAGAGTATTGATTACCATAACCGCTAGCAGGATACCGGCTCCTGCCAGGAATTTGCTCAAAATCATGCTCCGCCGACTTGCCGGAGTACTAACTAAGTAAGCCAGACTGCCTTTACGTTCTTCTCCCAGCAATATGGCTCCTAAAAGTATAGATGCGGCCACTCCTAAAGTAAACATTGTATCTTGAGCAACCACCGTTGATTCCGGTCTTATAATCATTTGATGAAAACCCAGGATATATTCAAGTTGTTTAGCCCAGATCCGGGCTTTTTCCCCTCCCTGCAGCAGGTAAAACAGGCTTTTCATTACCGGTACCTATGTTAATAGAATTCCAGTGACTAAAAAATAACCCCGGTTGTGACGCAATTCTTTAGATAAAAGCGCAAATAATGTTTTCCCAGTACTCATTCCCTTTCCCCCTGTAAACTTAAGATAGTCCCCAATGCTATATATCGGATTGCTTTGATAGACCCAGCCATGCCATACCTCGCCACAACAAACCTAATCCCAGGTAAATTCCTATTGTCAGGAGTATTGTGTAAATAATAAACCAGGAAACACTATCCGCTAATTTAACAGCATAAAGCGGAGCGAGCAGACAAACTATTATCCAGCGGCCTATTTCCTTAAAGTTCCCTCTTAGCAGGACTTCACCGCTTCTTTCCAGGGGATTATTTTCAAAAGCCCGCACAGCCAGTAATAAGAATAGCAGAGAAGCCATTAACAGCAGCGTAATAGTCAGCGCAAGAGTCGGAGTGATGCCCGCGCCTTTCCAGCCTTCATTCATAATGTTTATTATGTTGAAATAACTAAGCCAATGAGATATTTGCGTTATTTGATATGACGATAGAAGCGCATATTTTGTCGCAGGAAACATAATTATGATATAAGCCATTACCGGCAGCGCTAAAAAGAAAACTGTTAGCGCTGCCGAATATAATACACCCGTACAAAGGCTGGCACTCAACAGGGCTAAGCTGAACAGGCACAGCAGCGCTGCGGTTGTCCTTCCTGCCCAGGTTAAAATCTGATTCATGACTATATCCGTTGGATATAATGCGTGAATAGTGCTCATAAAAGCAAACAGCAAAATCATGGAAAGCAAAATGGTCAAACTTCCCGTTACCCATTTGGCAGCGAGAATTTGCCGACGGTTCACCGGGGTACTAACCAGGAAATTAAGGCTTTTACCCCGTTCGCCTGCTACCATATATGCGGCCAGTAATACCACCGCAATTCCCATACTGCTCCCGCCATCCTCAATAAAATTTTTAACAGCCATTATCCAGGGATTTAAGCCTGGAACAGACATGTTTGGCATTAACCCCAAAACCTGGAGTAACACTGGAAAGGCCAGTGGCTGCAAAATCAGTAAAAGGAACAGGATGAACAAATAGCGGTGTTGTCTCCATTCTTTCCACAGTAAGCCTGGATGTAAAAATGACTCCGTTAAGTTATTTTTCTCAAATTGCTTAGCCGGCAAGTGAACCGTTTTCATAGCTGTAGCCCCTTTCCTTCATCAGAGCCAAAAATATTTCTTCCAGACTAAGGTCCAATTGTTCAATCAATAACGGCTTAAATTCCTGTAATTGCTGTATTGCACCGCTTGTATCACCTTTGATAGTTATAATCTGTACCCGACCGTTGTGCTGTAAATCGATAAGTCCGGGAAGTGATGCCAACGTTTCTTCTGTACTATCATCTAATACTACACGTATTCGGCTTAGAGATGATTTCAGCTCATCCAGGGAAGATGAAAAAAGCAATTGGCCCTGCCAGAGAGAAGCGATATGATCTGCGCTTTGTTCGAGGTCATTAAGATTATGCGTGGAATAAAAAATGGTAGTGCCCCGTTCTGCCACTTCATCAATAATGGTTTGCATGAAGGCCCGCCGTACCACCGGGTCCAGACCGGCAGTCGGTTCATCCAGCAGCAGCAAATAGGGTCTGATGGACAGAGCGAGAACCAGATTCGCCTGTACTGCCTGACCCCGGGAAAGATTACGGATACGCTGTGTATCCGGCAAATTATATTGCTTATGGAGCTGCCGGCAGCGTTCCCAATCCCAACCTGGATATAGCCGGCTGCCCAGATTATACATCTCAGCTACGGTAAAAGAAGGATATAAAACGGGCACATCAGGGACATAACCCACCCTGGCGCGGATGCTTCCGCTTCTTTCCTTAATGCTACGTCCCAGGAGAATTGCATCTCCCTTTTGCGGTCGGCTAATCCCGGTGAGAATTTTCATCAATGTAGACTTTCCGGCACCGTTGGGTCCAATCAACCCATAAATGGAACCGGCCGGAACCTTTAAACTTAGATCCTCCAACACTTTTTTCCCCTCATAGGATTTGTATAAGCTACGTGTTTCCACAGCAAACTCCACCTATTGCCTCCCCTTCCTATTTTCCCATTCCTGCAGGCTGTCTATAAATAAACTCTGCAGCTCTTCATTGCTTATACCCAGGTAATATGCTTCTATCAGCATGGCATGAATCAGTTCTGTCAGTCTCTTCCGGCCCTGCTCCGTGCTCAGGTGTACTGATCCGGCCGCTACAAAGGTACCGCGTGAACGCATGGTCTCTATTATCCCTTCCTGCTCCAAACGCTGATAAGCCTTGGCAATGGTGTTGGGATTTATCATCAGCAGGGAAGCCAGTTCCCTAACCGTCGGCATCCGGTCTCCAGGCTGTAATAACCCACGGGCTACTTCTTCTTTTACCCCCTGTACCAGTTGTACATACATGGGAATACTGGACCGTGGATCAATATCCAACCACACGATGTCACCTTCTTTGTATTACTTGTTATAGTACAAAGATAGTAAAGTGTCTCGAAAATGTCAAGCCAAAGATCATTTTATCTATTTATAATCAGAGTTATTCTATGTCAGAAATGTTTTACACCCGGGAGCCAGCTCATGTCGCTTCATAAGTGACTGGCTGTTCCTCCCGGGTGTTGCCGGCTTAATTGTTTTAAGTCTTAGGTACATTAAGTATGGTTAAATTGTCCCATAACCTGCTACTCTAATAGCAATACCCATAGCCATAACCAAAAAAATTGCACCCATAATGGCAAAGTCCTGTGAACCTAGGCTTAACTCTGTAAAATACGTTCTTTTCCCTGCTCCGTAACCCCTTGTTTCCATTGCTATCGCCATCTGTCTGGCCTTTTTTAAAGAAAGCATAACCAATGGTACTGCCAGAGGCAAATATGCCTTTACTTTCTTTACCGGATTCCAGCTTTCTACTACAAAAGCGCGGGCTTTTTGGGCATCGGAAATCTGGTTCAGTTCATTTAAAAAAGTCGGTATAAAACGGATTGCAGTTAGAACCATAAAAGAAAAATCATATGGTATTTTTGCTTTTTCCACCAGAGCATTTAATATATCCTGAGTCCTGGTTGTGGTAAGGAAGACCATGAAACTTACAATTACCGCTAACATTCTAAATGCCATGGCCATTCCCAGCAATATGCCCTGGTCAGTAACCGGCAGGTATCCCTTGCCAATGGGCAGCAATATTAAAATTACAGTGCCTGACTGATAAAAAAGCACCTGCATAATAAAAAGAATGAATGCAAATATAGCCAGACCTTTGAACAACCCGGCAATTTCTTTAAATACCCTACCCAGCCAAGCCACCATTAAAACAGATACAAAAAGGCCCGCCAGATAGCGGTAATCAGTGTATATTACCGACAATACCAGGATTAATAACGCCCAGGCCATTTTGCTTATGGGGTTTAGTTTGTGTATAAAGGTATCTTTGACTGCATATTCAATTACTCCTGCCACAGGCGATACCTCCTTTTCTCTCTGCCAATAGGCTGTATAGTTCTTCAGGGGTCAAAACCCCCAAAGAACATCGGTCGTCTTTTAAAGCCAGGGCCAGTTCTGTTATTTGGGGAGGGTTAAGATGGGTTTCTTTTAATTCATCTGCCCTGGTAAGTACTTCCCTTGTTGGTCCGTCCAAAATAACCCGTCCTTTACATAGAGCTATCACCCTTCGGGCATATTTGGCCACCAGACTCATATCATGAGTAACAAAAAGAATAGTATGTCCCGCGTTATTTAATGACTTGGCCAAATCCATGATTTGCAATGATTCTTTATAATCCTGCCCGGTGGTAGGTTCGTCTAATACAATAACTTCTGTTTTCATGGCTAGAACTGAAGCCAGCGCTGCCCTTTGTCTTTGCCCTTTGCTTAAATTCTGGGGATTGGCTTCTGCCAGGTTAATAAGCCCCACTGCCATTAATGCCTCATTTACCCTTTTGGCAACCTCATTTTTGTTCAAGCCCAAATTGGTTGGACCAAAAGCTACCTCTTTAAAAACCGTATCCTTAAAAATTTGGTGGTCGGGATTTTGAAAAACATAACCTACTTTCCGTGCCAAATCAGTTATTTTTACGACCGCCGTATCCATTCCCGCTATCAGGACGCGGCCTGAAGATGGCCTGAGCAGACCGTTTAAATGCTTGATTAAAGTGGTTTTGCCGGCCCCATTCTGACCGATAATGGCTGTAAATTCCCCGGAGGACACAGTAAAGGATATATTGTTGAGGGCCAGGAAATTATTTTTATATCTATGTTCCAAATTTTCTATCGTAATTACGTTCGAAGAGGCCTTCATCAGAACTATCTCCTTCCAGTAAACTCCTGACATAATGCAGGCCTTGTTCTATGTTGACAGGTACTTCGTTAAGCCGGTTATCACACAACAATGCAAATTCAGCAACCTGAGGCAGTTTTACTCCCAGTTGGACTACATCAGGACGGGCTAAAACCTGCGACGGTTTTCCATCCGCAATCAGCTCACCTTGGTTTAAAACCAGCAACCTATCCAAATAGCCGGCTAATTGATCAATTTTTTGTTCAACTATGATAACAGTAATGCCGTAATCACGGTTGATCCGGGAAAGAAGCTTAAAAACTGTTTCGGTGCCCATTGGATCAAGCTCGGACGTAGGTTCATCAAGTACTAAAACACCCGGCATCATGGCTAAAACTGCCGCCAGTACAACCCGTTGTTTCTGCCCCCCGGAAAGCTCGGACGCAGAATTATATCGCAATTCTGTTATCCCCACCATTTCTAAAGATCGGGATATGCGTTCTCCCATTTCTTCTCTGGAAAAGCCGAGATTTTCCATGCCAAAAGCTATTTCCTCTTCCACTGACATGCACACTAGCTGCGCTTCCGGGTCCTGAAAAACAGAACCAATCCTTTTGGCTAACCGGGAAGGTGGTATTTGCGCAATCGGCACCTCATTAAAACATACCGTTCCACCTATCCTTCCCGGTTCAAAATGCGGAATAATTCCTGAGAAGCACAGAGATAAAGTGCTTTTACCTGCCCCAGCCGGGCCGGTTATACCGATAAATTCTCCCTTTTTAACCGACAAATTTATATTATTCAATGCCGGATCAGGGACACCAGGATAAAAAAATGTTAAGTTTTCGACTGTAATGATTTTGTCAGACATCAGATGCCCCTCCGGTATAATTAATTTTTAAACATTTTGCGGTTCCAAATTTAAAATCTTTTGGGAAGGTAGGTAAAGCACATAAGCAATAACCGTGTTAATTGTTGCGGTTGGCAGTACAACCGATACGAATGCACCAATAGCAACTGGTGTGGGCATGGCAAAGAATACTGCGTTTAAAATAACGTACAATGTACCGCTTGCCAGTGTTCCAATAAAGGTTGCTAAAATTGGCTTTAGCATATACTTAAAAATAGATAAATTGGGGAGTGTGGTGACTATCAGATAACATGCCAGAGCACCTGCCGGCTCTGTAATAAGGTTTAAATATGGGTTGGGCGATTTTGATGTCAACATACTTACTACACCGCCTACAATTCCAATCACCAATGCGCCGCTCATCT
>JBDKUD010000373.1:0-29319 GCA_039679805.1 Syntrophomonas sp.
CGCAAGCGCCTACTAACTTGGCCGGCAATGTCTAATAGTACCGTCTTCAGTTTAATATTATCATTAATGTCGTGCTGGAAAGTAATCTCTCTACCCACCGATTTACGTTTACGGCTTACTTCCACCGCTCGTCTGTCAATCCCCTGAGCCAATTCCCAGTATACACGAGCATGCGGCCCCATCTGCCGTTCCAAAACTTCCGGGTTCATCTTAGCTAATTCGCCGATAGTATTAATACCCATTCTCTGCAACTGCTGCCGGCTCTTTTCCCCTACTCCCCACAGGTATGAAACCGGTAATGGGGCCAACACCGCCGGTGTATCCGCGCAAGTGATTATTCTCAGGCCGTCCGGTTTTCCCAGTTCAGTAGCTAATTTGGCCAAAAACTTATTATAGGATATGCCAACAGAAATATTCAGACCCACTTCTGATTTCACGCGGGTTTTAATCTGCCTGGCGATAGTTTCCATTGATCCAAAAATGCCGGTACATCCAGTAAGATCAAGAAAAGCTTCATCTATAGAAAGGGGTTCGATAATTGGAGTATAAGTACTAAAGATGTGAAAAACCTGGCGTGATGCCTCCTGATAGCGGGACATATTAACCGGCAAAAAGATTGCATGAGGGCACAAACGGCGTGCCTGTACTATTGGCATAGCAGACCTGACCCCAAACTTTCGGGCTTCATAAGAACAGGTAGAAACAACCCCCCGGGAATCGGGTTGCCCCCCTACAATAACCGGTTTCCCTATTAATTCAGGATTATCCCGCTGTTCAACGGCAGCAAAAAACGCATCCAGATCACAATGCATAATGAAGAGTTCATCATTCCGACTCAATATCTACTGACTCCATTTCAATATCTTCCTAATTACTATAACATCATTTCAATCTCAAACAATACATCCTTACACCGTTACCGCTACTTTTAATACAAACCCTGGTATCGGCTGGCTCCAAGTGCTGCTTAATTATTTTATTTATGACTTGTTCATATAAACCAAAAGATAACATAATCTGAAGACCCCTTATTTGAGATCACGGGAACGCTGTATTAATATATTTCTTGAGCTTATTAGCAAATCCTTCCATAATTTTATTTTATTATGCAGATAGTATTATCCATTGCCCTGGGAATATAATATCCGGCAAGGCCATGCTGTCCAGGCTATTAAAGGCACAATTTTCTGGCACTGCTAACTGTAAAAAACACAACATACATAAATGCTATAATTAACAACAGTACATAATATGGGAATTATCCATAAGAAGCATTATCACGGAGGCCAGCATGCTAACCAAATCAAAACCACAAACGCCCGAAAACAAAGCAAACTCCAAAATAACCATCAAAGCCCTAGCCAAAACCCTTATCCTAATCCTGCTCACATTCTGCCTTTTAATTGAAGCCAGCATCATTCATTTTGGTTTTACCACTCAACCGCAAAAAGCTGATTGTATAATAGTTCTCGGTTGCAAAGTGGATGGTAGTGTGCCCACCCCATTCCTGGCCGCCAGATTGGATGAGGCATTGCGCCTTTACCAAGAAGGATACGCTGAACATTTTATCGTCTCCGGGGGGAAAGGCAGCGGTGAACACATATCTGAAGCAAAATGTATGCGCGATTATCTTGTTGCCAGGGGAATAAATCCAGGTATTATAACTATGGAAGACCGTTCTAAGTCTACTATGGAGAATATAAAGTATTCTAAGCAAAAAATGCAGGGCATAGGAGCGCATACGGCAATTATCGTTTCCAACCGCTTTCATTTGAAAAGAATATCCTGTCTGGCCAAGCAGCAACAGCTGTCAGCTAGCTATTCAGGGGTCTTTTTACCACGCTATATATTTGATGAGACCTACGGTTTTCTCAGAGAGGTACTTGGTGTGATTATAACCTGCCTGTAAGGAAGGGTTAACCTCTCTTTGGTAATAGATAACCATGTAGCCAGAAAGACCAAAGCCCGCCGAATCAACGACGGGCCTTGTTTCATGGTATCCGAGAGCGGGGTTAGAAATCTTGGTTCGTGTAGATATGCACACTGATAAGATATGAAATCAGCATCAGCACAGCTACAAATGCAATACCCAGCCATGATGTCATATGAGGATTATGACCTGCCGTTTGCACTAGCCATTGTACCCACTGATCCTGCCGATGACTATGCATATAGCCCGCCAGGGTACTGGGAGCAAAGAAAACCACCATAAATAGGACAATATTAATCACCTGCAGCCACTTGCCGCCCATTTTATAATAAACGGGTAAATAGACGGATACCAGAAGAATAACCGATACTAAAGTAATAGCCGCATCCTGCCAGTTTATTAATCGTGTCGGAAAAGGCAAAGGACTCAGCATAAAGATTAAGCCTGTGATTCCCATCGTGACAAGAGATAATATGATAAAAACAAGAAACGCCAAATATTTGGATGCCACTACTTCCTGGCGTTTGACCGGCAGGCTGAGTAAGACGAGATCCGAGTTGTTTTTATATTCAGACTGCACGGCCGACAGGATGAGAACATAGGATACGGCTACCGCTCCCATGACATATACAAAGGGTGAAAAAGTTTTATTGGAAAAGGCAAAGAAAACAAATATGCTATACGCCAGGGCAAACCACAGGGTATGTTTCTGCACCAGGATATCTTTACGCAGCAGGTTAAGCATTACCATTCCCCCTCACTGTATACAAAATGATGTCATCCAAGCTGGCTTTATCCAGCACTACCCGGTCCTTAAAGGCCTTTTGGATATTCGCACTTTGGTTGGTTAAAGCTTCAAACCCAAACTGGTTCGCTATAACTCCGGAAAGCATGGCGCTAAAGGTTTGGTCGGCCAACAGCTCCCGATCTCCTTTTACTACCCGGTAACTTTCCAAAATCTTATCCATAATATCGCAAAATACCACCTGGCCGTGGTTTATGAAACAGATATAATCCGCTATCCTCTCCAGATCACTGGTAATATGGGTGGAAAAGATTACAGTATGGTTGTCATCCTGCATTATATCAGCCAGAGTATCCAGCAGTTCGTGGCGGAAGACCGGGTCTAATCCGGAGGTAGGCTCATCCATAATAATTAATTCGGCCTGGTGGGATAAAGCCAGGGCTAGAGAGAACTTTGTTTTCATGCCCCGGGATAAATCTTTTAATTTTTTGCGTAACGGGAGTTCGAATTTTTCCACATATTCATAGAAAACCCGGTTGTCCCAATTGTTATAGAACGGTGCAATTATGCTTCGATTTTCTTCAATACTTAGATGCTCGTAAAAATGGTTTTCATCGTATACAAAACCGACCTTTTGTTTAAACTCCTTTTCAAACTGATCGTGGTTCTGGCCAAACACTCTTATTTCTCCGCTATCTTTTTTTAACAGGTTCATAATCAGTTTAATGGTAGTTGTTTTTCCAGCGCCATTGGGACCTATGATACCAATAATATATCCTTTGGGTATAACCAGATTAATATCTTTCAGCTGGAATCCGGCTAGTTGTTTATTTAATCCGCGAATCTCCAAAATCGGTTCCATACTTTTTCTACCCCTCCTTGTACAATAAGGTCAACATCTCCAGCATTTCCTTCAGGCTGATGTTTAACGTCTTGCCTTCGATGACCAGTTGGGCCATCTTTTCTTCAATAAACTGCCGCTTTCTTTCTTGCAACAGTTCTAAATTTTGCTCGGCTACAAATGAGCCCTTGCCACCCACAGTAGCTATAAATCCATCCCGTTCCAGTTCTTCATAGGCACGCTTGGTAGTAATAACACTTATCTGCAGTTCCTTAGCCAGCATGCGAATGGAGGGAAGGGCCTCTCCTGCCTGTAAATCCCCTTTCATAATTTGCTGTTTGATTTGTTTATAAATCTGTTCATAGATGGGGTCGGAGCAAGAATTGGCTATTATAATATTCACAATGGATACCTCCTGCTCAGCTTATGTCGTATATATACGTTATATACAGTATATACATGATGATCAGCAAGGTCAATATGTTTTTTACCGTTTCCCCCTCAGAAAGTAATGGCTCACCTCCATCAACGGTAATTTTCCGTTTAAATGGGATGAGCCATATTTAATAGTTCAATCTAATATAATGACTTTAGGTACTCTACCAGGTTATCCTTTTCGGGTTCAGCTAAGTTAAGCTTAAAATGCTGATTGTAATGATTAACTACATCCTTTAACGTTTTGGCACTGCCATCATGAAAATAGGGGGCAACTGCCCAGACTCCGCGCAGCTGTGGTACCTTGTAAGTCCCATCCTTAAAGACTGGTGAGTTGGCATGTTTAGGATTAGTTCCCACCACTTCGGGTTTAACCTTTTGGTTATTGGTAAAAAGCGGTGGCGTATGGCATCGTGAACAATTAGCCTTACCCATGAACAATTCTTTTCCTTTGGTCGCTTTTTCCTTATTATAGGAACCAGAAGGAGGTACAGGCGGTTGTATGGTTTCCAGGTAAGCAATGACTGCCGGCATTTTGGGCCCGATTAAATCTATACCATCACCGAGATCCTTGTTAACAATCCCCCATTTTGCAGGTGGTTTGAATTCACCATTTCCATGAGCCACAATATCCATTGTAAAATGGCTGCGTTCTTTGGCATCGTTAAAAGTACCGTTCCAGTTAAAATACTTTATACCCTTGGTACCAAATGCCGCCTCCATAACAGCAGGATTATTAACCCCGTCTTCAGCTTCATTGTTAAAGGTAACATCAATGCGACCCGGCCCCCAACTTAGAAGCTGTTTTCTTTTGGCAGCATCTACGTTTGGTGATAGGGCCAAAATTGCCCCAACATTTACCCTCGTATTAGGGATGCCATCCACACGTTCACCTTTCTTGTTAACTACACTATGGCATAAAGCGCAGGTAATCCCCCAACGTCTTTTACCACCCTTGCCTTTAACTTCCTGGATTCCAACCAGCTTACCATCTTTATCAGTTAAAACGCCTAAAGTTTTTTCGCGGGTGGCCGCTGGCATGGCTAGCAAAGTGCTAAAAGGCAATTTTAAAGTATCCGTAAAATATAACTCATCACCATAAGTATCATATCTAAAAATATTCATGCCTTTTGCTGTTAAATTTTGCGTAGTTGGCGACGACCCCTTGAGAGGTTTCCGCTCCTGGTTACGCGGAACTAGCAGCCAGACCACCGCAGCCAGGATAACTAAGCCAACAGCCGTCCAGATTACTGCAGACTTGTTAAGTTTTTGCAAAAGCACCTACCTCCTCGAGAATATTCTAGAGATAGGTTTTCCTTGCTGCAATTCCTTATTCTTTGTGATGTATAGTTAATTTATGGAATAACAGACGTGATAACCTTTATCTGCAGTTCTTTAGTCAGAGACCAATGGCTCACCTCATCAACAGTTCTTATCCCGTTAAATGGGTGAGCCACATTTTTTTAACACTGGATTGCTGCTGCCAAACGCAGAGTAATATGGTTAACGAACAGCCAAACCCTGCGCGCCCAGTTCCGGCAAGCCCGTGTTCTGTAATACCTGTAGCCGCTGGAGCCGGCCATCACTAAAGATGCGAAATACACTGATAGAACCTTGGTTGCCGTTTAAAACATAAAGGTTACGTCCATCCCTGCTTACACCGCTGTCAATCGGGGCACCAGTTCCCGAAAGGGTGCTATTTACATTCTTAATAAATACAAGAGTTCCGTTGCTCCTAATACGGAATCTAGTTATTGTCCCACTTCCCGCATTTGAAGTGTAGGCAAAATGCTCATGACGGGAAACTGAAACCCAACATGTTCCTTGCTGGCCATTCGGGACCGAACCGCTGATTACTCTAAGATTCCCATTTAAAAAGGCGGTGTATGACGACAATGCATTAGCACCTACCTCTGAAACCAGCAAGGGGCCAGTGGTTAGGAAAACTGAACCAAACGGGCCGGCACCATTGGAATTGTTGATGGTTGGTCCTGATAGAGTACCATTAGTATTAACACGGAAAACACTAAGGCGATTCGTGTTTAGCTCCGAAACAACAAGCAATCTTCCCCGGCGACTGAAGACAATACATGATGGTTGGGCAGTGGATGTACTCAACGCGTGCGTTGAACCGGTTATACGGGCAAGTCGACCATTCGTCCTCACTCGAAAACCGGTTACATTGGAAGCAATATTATTGGTGGTGTTGCCAACATTAGATACATAGAGAAGATCGCCAAAATTACTCAGGCTGTTTGGCCGGACACCGCCTGAGGGATCAACATCAACCAATGTAAGTCTACCGCTGCTGGATACTCGGAAACTACTGATACTGTTGCTGCCTGCGTTCACTGCGAAAAGAAATCGGCCATTACGGGACAAGATAAGGGATCCTTGCGATGACAGCGGATCCACTATTCTTTCGCCTGTACCTCTGCCACCTGTTGCATAGGCTTTGATGCGAATGAGTTTACCATTTATACCCCTGCGAAAAGCAATGACTTTGTTACGTACAGCTGAATTAGTCATGGCATAAACCATACCTACGCTACTCATTTGATACTCCTCCTTTTAAAATTTGTTGCAACGTTACGATATATAATATTCAGTCGATGTGACGGTTGGTTCCTGTTAATGCCAATTTAGTGGATTTAATACCTGGAAAACCAGTATTTCCAATATCATCGGTGGCTCTAAACCGTTTACCAACCCGCCTAAAAAACCTGGTGTATTCTCTCCCCGCAAATGTGAAAAGCCGCCTAAGCTAACGCTTTTGGCGGCTTTTCCAGCCCCATCACTATTTGAAAATTTTGATTACATTTGAATTCTATGTAGTATGCTCATCCGGAGAAATCCCATATTTGGCAGCTTTCCTTAGAACCGTAGATGGATCAATTTCCAATTGCCTGGCGACCTCGCGTGTAGTCTTATAAAGTGCATAGGCCTGTTGCAGTATTTGCTTTTCCACACTTTCGACTGCTTCACGAAGGGGAATAATTCCTGAAACCGTAATTGTGGGGTGCTCTTTGATTAAGACGTTATTTTTGAGATGCATTGGCAGGTTTTCACGAGACAGGATATTTTCCGGTATGGTTACCACCAATCTTTCAATTATGTTTTCCAGTTCTCTGACATTGCCGGGCCAGTCATATTCCATAAGAACATCAATCACATTGGTAGATAATTCTTTCTCCATTTTATACTTTTTATTAAATAGTTGGATAAAATGGACTGCCAGAATCGGGATTTCCTCTTTTCTTTCCCGCAGGGGTGGTACTTCTACCGGAACTACATTCAAACGATAATAGAGGTCTTCCCGAAATTCATTTTTTTCAATAAGCGCTAGAATATCACGGTTGGTAGCAGCAATAATCCGGACGTCTATAGGTATGGTTTTCTCTCCCCCTACCCGGATGATTTCTTTGTTTTGGAGCACCCGCAGCAGGTTAACCTGCAGATTATAGGGCAACTCACTTATCTCATCCAAAAGAAGAGTTCCCCCATTGGCCAGTTCGAAGTAACCGGCTTTACCACCTTTTTTAGCCCCGGTGAAAGCACCGGTATCATATCCGAACAATTCCGACTCCAGGAGATTGCGGGATATAGCACCACAGTTAATTTTTATAAATGGTTCATTTTTACGTGAACTATTTTTATGTATAGTCTCGGCAATAAGTTCCTTGCCGGTTCCGGATTCACCGGTTATAAATACCGTTGAATCAACCTGGGCCAATCGTATAACGGTATCCAGCAAGTCTTTCATTTTCCGTGAATTAACAATAAGCTTTTCTGAACCTGAATACTGGATTTGCAATGCCTTTAGCTCGGATTCATAATGCTTGCTTAATCCCTGAGCCCGCTCGAGTTGTTGCTTCAACAAAATTAGCTCGGTTATTTCTCTGACGTTGGAAACTACTCTGAATATTTTGCCTTTCCTATCAAAAACGGGTGTTCCAGTAGTCAGGGCCAGCTTCCCGATTATAGTTTTCTGCATAATGGTTACCGGCTTTTTCTGCCTCAAAACTAAAGAACTTACCGATTCTGAAACAATGCCCGTTTCAGCCACCATATCTTCAACATTTCGGCCTATCAATTCACTGCTTTTCGAAGCGGTTAAATTTTCAAAAGCTTCATTAACCCTTAATATAGTCCCCTCCCCATCGGTTAGGAAAAGCCCATCATAGGAACAGTCTATAATAGCATTCATCTCTTTATTTAATTCTTTTACATTTTCTAATTCTCTGGAAATGCTTTCTAGTTCGGAAATATCCTGAAGAACGGCCACCGCACCGATAATCTTACCACGTTTTTTGATTGGGGTACGATTGGAAATAAACGTGCATTTGTTTACTTCTATCTTTTGAACTGGCTTACTGCAGCCAGTCTCTATAACTTCCATTAGCCCGCTATTAGGGATTATTTCCATAATATTACGGCCTTGAATAGCTGTACTCTTTATACCCAAAAATTTCTCGGCAGCTCGGTTGAACACATTAATTTTGCCATTTTCATCAATCGAAATAATTAAGTTATGGGTAGAATTTAGTATCGTCTGGAATTCGTTAGAAATACAGTTGAACAAGTCAAAATAAGCCTTAGCCAGATCAGTACGGGTAATCATACCCGCAACAGCATTGTCTTTCAGAACCGGCAGCCGTCCTACGTTAGTCTCGATAAGGTCTATTACTTTCTCATCAGGATGACCTACGATAAGTCCCTTTTTCATTACTTCTCCAACTGGGGTCTTGGGATCATTATCCCCTGCCAGGACTCTGTAAATATGGCTCTTAGTTAGTAATCCCAATATTTCACCATGCAAATTTACTACCGGAGCGCCATCTATTTCATGAGTCAAAAAAATTTGGCTTACCTCCTGTATAGTCTGCTCCGGGTGTAATAATATAATATTTTTACTCATTATTTCGCTTAATTTCATATTAATTACCTCTTAAAAACATATGCTCCAATAACACCTTACGCCTTTGCCGATCTGGAAATGCAAATATTATTGGATCATCATTTTAATATATATGTAAAAACAGCATAACAAAAAACCGCTTTTAGGTTTTTTTCCTAAAAGCGGTTTTATACACCTTATCTTAAAAGCCTTTTAATTTTATACTAGCAAATGGATAGAAGTTCTTGTTCATACTCGCGCGTAATTCCCCGCGTAAATCTGGATGGGCTATGGAAATTAGCTCCGCCGCTCGTTCTCTTCTGGATTTATATCTTAAATTAGCAATACCATATTCAGTAACGATATAGTTAGCAAAGGTTCGGGGCACTGTGACTGGAGACCCAAGCGGGAGTTCGGGTACTATGGACGAGAGAAGTTCGCCGTTAGGGAGCTTTCTTGCTGCGCTTAACAGGGTAATTCCCTTGCCGCCCTTAGACCAGTAAGCACCTATAGCAAAATCCAGCTGTCCTCCCGAGCCACTTATCTGATTATGCATAACTCCCTCGGCATTTATCTGGCCGCTGAAGTCTACCATTAAAGCCATGTTCAGGGCCACCATATTGGGATGTTGGGCAACTAATACCGGATTATTGGTATAGGATGCCGGGTGTAATTCGCAGGCCGGATTTTCACGTAAATAATCATACATAGACTGGTCACCCATACCAAAGGTAGCTATCGTTACTCCTTTATGGAAAGGCTTTTTAGCGTTGGTTACAATTCCTTGTTCCACCAGTTCTGGTAAACCGCCAGGAAACATTTCGGTTAAAACACCTAAATCGTGCTTGCCGTTTAAACCCGCAACTACCGCTTCCGGAATCCCACCGATTCCCATTTGAATGGTGTCCCCATCATTGATTAGTTCCAGAACATACTGGGCTATTATTTTATCCCGCTCGGTTGGTTCACCCCGTCCGAAAGTTGGAATAGGAGTGGAGTTCTCTACAAAATAATCGAACTCTGAGACATGCATCCAGTTATTACCGAATACGACCGGCATTTGATCGTTGACCTCAGCAATAGCCACACGCAGTTTACCTTTTTCCTTTCCCAGACGGATTGCTTCCATGGAATAAAAATTGGTCAGGCCCATATTAACGAAGCCATTTCTGTCAGGGGGGGTTACCATGGCGATATACACATCTGCTCTTGTCGCAACTTTGTCATGAAGGTCGTCAGCCATCATCGGGTAAAAATCACCTAGTTTGGTGCTGCCCATTTTACGTATAGTAGCGATTCCAAACCCAGGCATATAGTTTATTTGCCCATCGAGATTATGCATAAAGTCGGGGTCATATAATTTGCACGGACGTACCTGAACCGTATCGACAATCTTAACATCTCTTAGCTCTTCGTGTCTATCCAAAATAGCATGGTACATATCAGTTGAGCAAGCTCCGATAGCTAAACCGGTCGCTACTACATCTCCCGATTTTATCGTCTGGGCTGCTCCAGCCAGGGAAATTAATTTACTTTGATATTCCTGTTCCCAATTTGCCATAAACATCTCCTCCTTGTTTTGGGTAATGAGGATTTTCAGGATGTTTTTAAGTTATTAGGCAAAACTAAATACCGGCCGGGCTGCATCTCCGGCTGAATACTTATCTCCGGCGAATACTTTGTGACCTAATTTAACCCTTTTGCCAATGAGATCCATGGTAATTGTTCTATGATCAATATCAATCAGATTTCCAAATATCCAGGGTCCTTCATCGAGTTCAACCATTACTATTGTGATGGGAATTTCATTTTCACGGCCCTCGGAACTAATATAGGAGGTAGTGAAGGTAACTATTTTACCGGTGCCGGCCATTTCGATAATTTCTAGATTGGTACTGGTACAGTTATGGCAAACCATCATCGGCGGGCAGGTAATCATCCCACAATCTTTACACTTCAATCCCAGTAACTTATCCTTTTTTAATGCTTTGTTATAATCTTTAAAAATGAGTTTATACTCCATATTAATAACCCCCCTTATTCTGTTGAGTAGATCATGCTAACCAGCACTCCGTCTCCACCCAAAGTATCCTGAAGTGCGTGTTTAGCTCCATCTACCTGTCTTCCCTGATCCACCATTTGACCTCTTAGCTGACGGGTTAATTCATATGCCTGGGATACTCCTGTGGCTCCGACAGGATGGCCCTTGGATTTTAGTCCTCCCGACATATTGATGGGTATCTTGCCTCCCAGCCTGGTCTCGCCTCTTTCCCAAGCTTCTCCGGCAGTGCCGAAGTCAAAGAGTCCTAGTCCTTCAGCCGCAATTATAGCTGCAATACTGAAGCAGTCATGAAGTTCACATAGGTCTATATCTTTAGGTGTTAAACCCGCCATCTTATAAGCCTGTTCTGCCGCCAGTTCTCTGGCCCTGAGCCTGGGGAGGAATTTGTATTGAGAACTCAGCTTAGCGGAAGAAGCTTGCCCGATTCCGGTAATATAAACCGGCTTATCGGTAAGTTTTTTAGCTACATCTTCGGAAGCTATAATAACTGCGGCTGCTCCGTCAGAGAATGGACAGGCATCTTGCAATTGAATTGGGGTGGTAACCATAAAACTATTTAGAACATCCTCTTTGGTGATTAATTTATGAATCTGAGCATTGGGATTTTTAATTCCGTATTCATGAGACTGAACTGATACGGCTGCCATCATTTCTTTAAGTCTCGCTAAAGGTATTCCATATTTATCAGAATAAAGATGGGCCAGTAAAGCAAATGCAGCTGGAAATGTGAAGCCGGCCGGGTACTCGTAACGGCTATCTCCATACATGGCAAATGTTCGTGTTGCTAGGGGAGTCCCCATGGCTGTGGCTCTTTCTACGCCGCCTACCAATACAATGTCATAAAAGCCCGAAGCTACCCATATGAAAGCATCTCTTAGAGCTGTACTTCCTGACGCACAGGCTGATTCAAACCTGTTGGCCGGAACATTAAAACAGCCAATATCGTTGGCAAAGAACGATTGTACCATTCCCTGCCCTTCGGAAAAGTCCCCCAGAACATTACCGACATTTATAGCTTGAATATCTTTGGGCTTTAAGTTTGATTCAATAATTGCATCCATAGCTACCTCAGATAACATTTCAATTGATGTTTTGGGTGAGTTGAAGCAGAATTTACTATGACCTCCACCTAATACAACAACCTTTCTCATATTTACTCCTCCTTTTCAGTACATCACTCATGTCTCTATTTAGGAGCCAAACGGAGTGCCCCATCCAGGCGTAGTGTTTCTCCATTCAGCATAGGATTTTCGATAATCTGCAGAACGAGCATGGCAAACTCTTGGGGGCTTCCTAACCTGGAGGGGAAAGGAACCATTTTCCCCAGGGCTTCCTGGATATTTTCGGGAAGTCCGGCCATCATGGGCGTTTTGAAAAGTCCTGGAGCAATCGTACAGATTCGTATGCCCTCCCCGGAAAGATCTCGGGCTACAGGAAGGGTTAAACCTACCAGAGCAGCTTTGCTGGCCGCATATGCAGCCTGACCGATTTGCCCGTCAAATGCTGCAATTGAAGCAGTATTAATGATTACGCCTTTTCCTCCTTCATCATTTGGTTCGCTCTGAATCATTTTGTCTACGGCTAAACGTATAACATCAAAAGGCCCAATCACGTTGATCTCCATGGTTTTTCTAAATACATCAAGTGAATGGGGTCCTTTTTTAGTGGCCATCTTCATACCTGGAGCTATACCGGCGCAATTTAAAACAATATCTATCCGTTTAAACTTTTCCATTGCCAAGTCAATAGCTGCCTGAACCTCTTGAGTATTGGTAATATCTGTTTTAATAAATGCAACGTTCTTTCCCAGTTCTTCCGTAAGCGAAGTCCCTCTGTCTTCATTTAGGTCCAGTATTACAACCTGGGCACCTTTCGCAGCCAGCAGCCTGGCGGCAGCTTCTCCCAGTCCGGAAGCTCCACCGGTAATAATAGCGGTTTTACCATCTATCTTCATGGTCTATCGCTCCTTCCTCTTAAACTAGAGTCCCAAACCTTTGCTTATAACCAATTTCATTACTTCGGAGGTACCTGCGTATATGGTCTGGATTCTTGCATCAGTCCACATCCGCGAAATCGGATATTCTTTGCAATAACCGTAACCACCAAACAGCTGCAGGCAGCGTGATGCTACTCTATTTTCCATTTCAGTAACCCAGTATTTAGCCATGCTGACTTCCTGCACAATGTTCTTGTCTGCCATATGGTTAAGCACTAATTGGTCAATGAAACTCCTTCCGACCTGAATCTCGCTGGCGATTTCGGCCAGGGTAAACTGGGTATTCTGGAATTTGCTTAAGGATTTACCAAAAACACTTCTTTCTTTAACATAGTTAAGGGTTAATTCCAAACATCTCTCAGCCGATGCCTGCGCTGAAATGGAAACCATAAGCCTCTCCTGCTGCAGCTTTTGCATAAGGCATTTAAATCCGTTGCCTTCCCCACCCAGCATATTCTCAGCGGGTACACGGCAATCTTCAAAAAACAATTCAGTAGTATCCTGGGCATGCAACCCTACTTTTGGTATTTGTTTGCCCTTGGAAAAGCCGGGCGTACCATTCTCCACCACAAAAAGGGTTATTCCTTTAGCACCTGCACTGGGATCTGTCTTAACTGCGAGTACTACCAAATCCGCCAATATCCCGTTGGAAATAAAGGTTTTTGAACCGTTTATGATATAATCACTGCCGTCTTTTACTGCCCGGGTGCGCATAGCAGCCAAATCGGATCCAGCACCCGGCTCGGTCATAGCAACTGCCAGGATTTTTTCCCCGCTGGTAACTCCGGGCAGCCACTTGGCTTTTTGTTCATCCGTACCATAGGTACCTATATAGGGAGCAACAATATCACTATGGAGCCATGCGAATACGCCTCTAACTCCCTGTCTGGCTATTTCTTCCGCAACTATAACTGAATAAAGAAAGTCTGCTCCTGAACCGCCATATTCTTCTTCTACCCACGGACATAGGAACCCTAAAGCTCCCATTTTCTCAAAGACTTCGCGCGAGACTAAGGATTTTTCTTCCCACTCGTCGTAATAAGGCACCATCTCAGAAGCAACGAATTTGGAAAAAGCTTCTTGAAACATCTTGTGCTCATCACTAAACGGTAAAATCCTCTGCATAAAATCTCCTCCTTTCATTTCCCAAGAATAAATTCCTGGCAAACAACTCGGTTCAGCACTTGAATTCACTTATTTTTCTTTAAATTGAGGCGCTCTCTTTTCAATGAAGGCATTCATACCTTCCTTCTGGTCTTCGGTACTAAAACAAAGTCCGAAGATATCCGCTTCAATGGTCATAGCTCTATCAATATCAGTCTGCATCCCATTATTAATTGCAGCCTTGCTGAATCGTACCGCCATCTGACCTTTGGCTATAATTCGTTTAGCAATATTGATGACATAATTCATAAGCTCATTATCTGGTACCACTGCATTAACTAATCCTATCCGTACTGCCTCTCCCGCATCGATAGTGTCACCTGTGTAAAGGAGTTGCCTGGCCATGCCTAAACCTATCAAACGGGGCAAACGCTGAGTCCCCCCGAAACCGGCCGTTACCCCGAGGGTCACCTCTGGCTGCCCAAATTTGGCCTTAGTGGAAGCTATACTGAAATCACAAGCCATGGCCAGTTCACAACCACCTCCCAGGCAAAAGCCATTAATAGCAGCAATAACCGGTTTTGGTATAGACTCAATTTTTCTGAGAACCGCGTGGCCAAACGCTGCAAATTCTCGTGCTTTTATTGGTGTCAAACTTTTTAAAAATGTAATATCTCCCCCGGCAACAAATGCTTTATCTCCTGCTCCGGTAAGGATTATTACTTTTATTTCATCATCGGCGGTTACTAGATCAATAGCCTGGGAAAGCTCTTCAACAGTAGGCCTATCCAAAGCATTAAGTTGTTTGGGACGGTTGATGGTAATGAAACCGATTCCGTCTTCCTTGTTCAGGAGAATATTATTGCATTTCATTAAAATCTTTCTCCTTTCCCATAATCGTTCTAATCAAAGTCTCAGCCTGCATAAAATCGTTTTTAATTATTTGCGCTCACTCACCCCCTATCTTTTAACCGGGGCCGTATGCTGCATGAGGTTAACACCTCTTGTAAATCATTAATTGCAAGCTATATGCCAAACGTGTAAAGCCCTATATCTCGGGCACGTGACATTGCTTTTAATTTCGTCCGTTGCGCTTTGCCCGTGCTATATTGCCTATACCCACAGCAATTTTTCAACAGCACACTGCAATCATGCAGTCTTTTACCATAGCCTTACACAACTTCCCAATATGGTGGCATTGTGAAGTCCAGTATTAGCTGCTCTGCGGTTTAATTACAGGTAATTTTGCAGTGCTTATTTCATAATTTGCCTGCATATTGTTAACTCAAAATGCATTTAGCAGACAAAAAAAAAGAGCCCTCTTTCGGGTCCTTTAATTTTTATAAATTGTGGGCTTAACAATTTTCCAAAATCTTAGGAAATCTACATTATATTAATAGCCTTCGGGAAAACTAAATTTCGGATTCTTTTATTAAGAGGAGGTGAATATCTGTGGATCAAAGTACCGTTGTGCAATCAATTATTTCTCATGTAAATAGTGCGAAAAGGGACATTGAAAACTTTCCTAAAAGTGGCCTAAGTAAAAAATCAACTGATGAGTTAGATCTGGCATACAATGCGTTGAATGATACAATTAATCATTGCAATACCGCGATGAAAAGTTTCAGTTAAAATAGGTATCTAACAAAAAGCAGTTGAATGATTAACATCTCAACTGTTTTTTCTAAATTTATTGAAAGGAGAGAAATAAATATGTTTAAACATGACAAAAACTTATTACATGAAGTTAAAGTGGATTGTCCCAATCCCAATTATGCAGCCATGATGCAGGAGCAATTGGGTGGGCCGCATGGTGAATTAAAAGCTGCCATGCAGTATATGTCACAGAGTTTTCGCATCAAAGATCCGGCCATAAAGGATTTGTTTTTAGATATTGCCGCTGAAGAACTCAGCCATATGGAAATGGTGGCAACTATGGTAAACATGCTTAATGGTCATAATCTTGATGCTCAAAATGCTACTATTGGAAATATTCAAGCTCATGTATCCACAGGTCTCACTCCGGCCTTAACTAATGCTTCCGGTTTCCCCTGGACAGCTGCATATATAGAAGAGACTGGCGACCTCGCAGCAGATATCCTGTCAAATATTTCTGCCGAACAAAGAGCTAAAGTGGTTTATGAATATCTGCATAGACAGATAAATGACAAAGGGGTCCGGGATACAATTGATTTTCTTTTAAATCGCGAAGAGGCACATAACACAATGTTTAGAGAAGCTTTTAACCGTATTCAGGATACGGGTTCCCTGAAGGATTGGGGTATAACTGAAGATTCAAAATTATATTTTGATCTTTCAACACCTGGTAAATATTTTGGAGAACTAAATAATCCGGAACCTCCCAACTCGCTTAGAACCGAAAAAACACACTAAATAAAATAGATAACTGCCATGGGTGATTACCGATGGCAGTTATATTTTTGCCATAATATTATAAAGGAGGATATTGTTGATGGATGAAAGGGATATTGTTAATTCTATGATAGAGCATATAAATAATGCAAAAACAGAGTTAGCGAATTTCTCTAAAAGCAATTTAAGTCCAAAATCCAAGACTGAGTTGGACTTGGCTTATAAATCCTTAGATCATAGTATAGTCCATTGTCAGGGTATTTTTGGCCCTGCCAAATAGCATATAAAAGCCTTGCTTTATGGCAAGGCTTTGTATTTTTACTGTATATACTCAATCGGTAAATCAGGAATTTCGGCAATGATAGGGAACGGAGAGATTAGCTCATCTGGCCCCTTGATATACTCCTGAACTAATTCAAATGCTGTTTGAAAATTTTCATAAAACATGACAATTAGATCTCCAGTAGAGGCATTTTGAATTGCAATCTCTAAGGCGTCGATTTCTGAAGGAATTATTTCAATGTTATTTTTTTTGGCCCCCCCACTAACAGCTCCATGATATAGAATACTAGCAACCTCACCTTCTGGCCTTCCCCGGAGATCTTTGTCTTCCTTAATATAAAGTTTTGAAAAAGCTTGCCCGGAAATTTTGCCTACTTCAAAAATTGCTTTATCAAGTCGATCCCCCGGCATCCCGATAACACCAATAAGTCTTGCTGCATTCAGATTGTTTACAAATTGGATCACTGACTGGTAGCCGCCAAGATTATGCCCATAATCTAATAAAACATGAAAATCCCCCAAATCGAATAGATTAAATCTGCCGGCATTAGCGACTGGATCAGGTTTAAATGACATCAGCCCAAACCTTATAGTATGTTCCGGTATACCTAAAGCAAAAAGGCCTGCTACTGCAGCAAGCGAATTTTCAATATTGCAGATGGCTTTTCCATCAAATGTAACTGGTATCTCATGAATACCCATCACAGGAAATTTGGTTCTATTTCGGTATAAACACACTAGATTATTTTCCGCCACTACCGCCATACCACCCCCGTTGATATGCTTATTAATTAGTGAATTATTACTATTTTGGGAAAAGTATATTAGATTACATGCTACTCTTCGGGCAACATATTGGGACATTTTATCGTCAGCGTTTAAAACCGCATAACCTGCTGGCTTGATTGCTTCAACAACTAAAGATTTAACAAAAGCCAAATCCTCTAAAGTATCAACCCCGTCTAATCCCAAATGGTCATCACTAATATTTACAATAATACCTACGTCGGCCAGATCATATCCTAAGCCTCGGCGAATAATCCCGCCCCTGGCAGTTTCAAGTACCGCTATCTCTACATCTCTGTTATAGATAATGGAGTGAGCACTTACAGGTCCGGTATTATCCCCTTGCGAGATACATTCTTTTCCAATATAAGTTCCGCTGGAACAAGTCATACCGACCTTTTTACCGCTAAGTGAACATACGTGTCGAACCATTCTGGTAACCGTTGTTTTACCATTAGTACCAGTAATTGAAATAATAGGGATAGAGGATGGGGTTCCTTCCGGATACATATGATCAAGAATATCAACAGCTACATTTCTGCCCTGTCCCTCTGACGGATAAAGATGCATTCTTAGACCAGGTGCTGCGTTTACTTCAATTATAGCTCCATTTTGGGGAGTCAATAACTGTGAGATATCATCCATGACAACATCGATTCCGGCTACTTCCAGACCGATTACTTGGGCTGCTTTTACCGCCAAGGCCTTGTTCAAAGGGTGCATCTCCATAGTGCAATCTCGGGCACTGCCTCCTGTACTCAGATTTCCATTCTCCCTAAGATAGACTATTTCGCCAACTTCAGGTATATAATACTCTCTGAATCCAGATCTGACGAGAAACTCTTTAGCAACCGAATCCAAATAAATTTTCGTCAATGGTTTTTCGTGGCCAAAGCCCCTATTGGGATTATTATTTTCCACTTTAACCAATTCTGAAATTGTATGAATGCCATCACCTACTATATATGGAGGTTTTCTTTCAGCTACGGCAGAAACCTGATTTCCAACTACCAGGATTCTATAGTCTTTCCCCTGGACATATTTTTCTATAATTATTCGTTTAGTATAATAACTTGCTAAACGATAAGCCGATAGCAGTAAGTTTTCGTCACAAATGTTTGCTGTAACACCCTTTCCCTGGTTTGCATCTAAAGGTTTTATTACCACCGGGTAGCCTATTTTTTCTGCTAAGGCAATAGCTTCTTCCTCAGATTGTACAATACCACCCTCCGGAACCGGAATATGATTCTCACGCAACAGGTCTTTGACCAATTGCTTGTTTTTTGCCAAATCAACTTCGATACTGCTGGTAGCATCAGGCAGAGAAGCCTCTATAAATCGCATATGCTTTCCATAACCAAGCTGCAATAAACTATCTTCACCTAGTCGCCGAACTGGTATAAGACGTCTGCGGGCCTCATCAAAAATAGCTTGGGTACTCGGACCCAATTCAAATTCCAAACAGGCTCTGTGTAATTGGTTTAAAATATCATCAACATATATAGTTTCGTTATTAGCCAGAGCTAATACGATTTTCGCTGCAAACCGTCCAAAATCCGTAGCACATCGTTCATTAATATATTCATAAACAATATAATATATGGATGGCTCCTCAACGACCCGAGTCTTGCCAAAGTATACTTCATAGCCCATAATACATTGCAGCTCCAGAGCCAAATGCTCAGTAACATGAGAAACCAGGGTCCCCTCCTGTAATCTTTGGATAAAACCTCCTTCAAAACCGGGAGAACAGTAGTGTGTTTTTAATCCGGGAAAAAATTCTAATAATTTTTTGTTAAAACCCATGATGTCCTTAGTTAATACTTCGGTCAAGTACCCAAGATCCACCATCATCTTAATAACTGGTTTATGGCTGAATATATTTCTACCACTATAATTCCGCATACTAATTATCTTCATAAGTATATATCCTCCTAAGAAATAGCAACGGCATTTAATGTAACCTTAAAACTTCGCGTTTTTTAAAATCAAACCCATATCCTTTACATAAAATATGGAGACTGGCATTCGTTATCGCCAGTACCTCATCTGGTTTCAATTCTGAAACATTGGTGCTCTTAATTGACGTACCATCAATAACTGTAACGGCATTATTTCCCAGGACTTCGAAATACTCTTCCGGGAAAACCTGAATTGCTGTATCTTCATCAATACCAATACCTAAAATTCCCGGATTCTCCGCTACACCGCATAATAGTCGACCTAATCTCCCCCTTTGATCAAAATGCTGATCAATAATTACTCCCTCCAGAAGACTTAACCCAGGTGCCATTTTCAATGTGCATTTTCTGGCAGCATCATTACTATTTCCTTCCACGATCATGGTACTGCACATGACCGAAGCACCTGCACTGGTACCAATTACCGCTGTTCCCTGATTATAAGAGTAATGTAAAGCCTCGTATGCTTTAGTACCGCCAAGAATACTGGTTATTCTAAGTTGGTCCCCCCCCGTAAAAAAGAATCCGGTGGCATCTTCAATTCTCCGAATATTATCGTCTAAATTGGCTTCGTCTCGAGAGTTTATATTTAATATATCAATCTCTTTGGCTCCCAATCGTAAAAAAACATCCCGGTACTCTTCGCCTACTTCTTCGGGATGCTGGGTGGCAGTTGTCAGGATGCTAATTCGGGCATCCTCACCGCCAATTATCTCTACTACTTCTTCAAGAATCTTACTTTCACCATATTTATCTTCTGCTCCGCCAATAATAATGAGATTACCTTTCCTATCTCTGTCCATTACTGCCTCCTAGCATTTATTTCTCGTATTTCCCCTTTTGCACCGCTATTTGATCTTTTACCATTACTTTTCCTTTTGCTAACAAACGGAAGATACTAAGATCATTTTCTTTTAGGACTAGAATATCAGCATCACTTCCGGGAAAAAGGCTGCCCTTTTGGGGGTACAGCTTTAAAACCTTAGCCGGATTTTGTGTCACTGTCTTAATCACAGTAGAAAAATTCAATTGTTTTTCCTGAATGCAAACTCTTAGATCCTTTAAAATCTGACCTATACTGCTGATTCCAGTATCGGGAGAACTGCCATTTCCGTCTGAGGAGACCGTTACTGTTTCCGTATTCATTCCCTTTTTAATCAGGGATGCTAAAGATTCCGCCACGCTGTAACCCACAGTCTCACCAGCAGTTAAGTCAATATTTCCGCCTCTTTGTAAAAGTTCAATGCCCTGTTCGAAAAGTTTTGGGTTGCGATTGATATGAGTTGGCACGAACATGTTTACGGGAAAATCAGATTCATTTATCAACCTAAACAATGAATCCAACCCTTCTTTACCATCACCAATATGCAGATGCAGAACACCGGCTTTTCCTCCCAGCATGCCGCCGGCTTTGGATTCTGAAGCTAATAATCTTAAGTCCTCGAGAGAAGGATGGAAAGAACGATAATCTGATATTGCTACCTCGCCTACACCAATTACCTTATCAAGCAACACTATATCTGAAAGTACCCGCCCCGTTAGAGTTTCGGTTGGACTCCCATAACTGCCGGTATAGATGTAAGTAGTGATACCTTCAGCCTCCAATCCCCGGGCTTTGGCCAGAAGTCCTGCGATGCTCCGTGAAATACTATCAAAACCCAGAACTCCAACCACGGTCGTGACCCCGGCTTGGACCACCTCACTAAACATGATCTCCGGTATTCTGCTTATTGGGCCTTCTTCCCCTCCTCCACCTGTAATATGAACATGTTGATCAACTATTCCCGGGCAAACCAAACAATCTCGACAGTCAATTACTTCAACGTTCCAAAGATTTTGTGCTGAAATTTCATCTTCAATAACACATATTTTGTCATAGGCAACCAGGATGTCTTTCGTGCCAATATCTTCGGGCATAAAGCAATGACCACTTTTTAAAAGTTTAAACATAGAGCCTTGTAATTGATTTTTTTGAAACATATTTAAATATTACCCAGTTAAAAAAATTTAATTCCCTGTTTTCTGCGCAAATAATGGTGTCTTATCTCATGTTTTCCACAAAAAAAACACCTACTTAAATAGATGCTCTTTTCTATTTATCATTAAATTTGTTTTAATAAAGGCTTTGTAATTATAGTAGAAAGCGGTAGTTCCCCGTTTAATTTGTTCATTGCGGGTTGCCTTTTTACCAACCGCGGTAATTATTACCCTATCATAAATATGTTCAACCATTCTCCGTTCTTCTAAAATATTCACATAGTCCCGCGCTTTTTCCAAGCTTCCATTATAATATCTATTTACAACTACTTCAAAAGGCGTAAATAACCTGCGTTGAAGTAAGCACAATAATATGAACTCTTCGTTGTTTAATATCATCAATATCATCACCAATTTATTATATTCGTAAGAGAGGTAATGGTTACTTAATTTAGTGCTTCACATTCACCAACCCGGACCCCGATATATAAGCAATCAACTTCATAAAAGCTTGCAACGATAGTCGGCACTTAGGTCTGTGTGCTCTGTAAAACTGATTTTATGGCTTCAGTTATTTCCTGGTAGCTGGTACAACGGCATATATTGGATTGCAGCCATTCGTGTATTATTTCGTCATTGGCATCCGGGTGGATATTGATCAGACCCTGACAGTTCATAATAAACCCAGGGGTACAATAACCGCATTGAAAGGCAAATTTTTCAACAAAAGCCTTCTGAATAGGAACGTTATTCAGCCCTTCAATGGTAGTAACTTCATGGCCAACCGCTTCTGCAGCCAGCATAAGACAGGCTTTAACAGGCCACCCATCCACCAGTACGGTGCAAGCACCACAGTCTCCATTTTCGCAGCCTGGCTTGGCCCCAGTTAGACCCAGTCTTTCCCTTAGGGCAAAAAGCAATGTGTCAGCAGGCCTGACCAGGACTCTTCTGAGCTCCCCATTAATCTTTAATTCTACGAGCCCTTCAGCAATTATTTGGTACATTACTTATCCCTCCAACTCATTTACAATACTGATTAATAGATTTCGCAATATGAATTTACGATACTCAGCCGATCCCTCCAGGTTGCTAGGAATTGGTACAGGAATAATATTAATGGCATTATCGACCCGCTGTTCTACCGGCATTGAAGACTTGTTTAACTCATCTTCCATCTCTGTGGATCGAAAAGGAAAATCGCATAGACCGCTGAAAGCCGTGCGTACTTGATTATCTGCTCGCAGTGCACAAATTGTCAGCAAAGGATAATGAATCTTATCTTCTTTGGTTCGTTTAACATGGACATAGGGGCAGGATAAATAAGATTTTAATATTCGCACCTGTATAATTAACTCACCTGGATTTAGTTGTATACGCTCTTTAAAAATCTGGTTAATAGGAAGTGTCTTGTTTCCCTCCGTTCCGGCGATAACTATTTCGCTGTCAGCTAACAATAAGGGCAAAACTGCTTCCCGATAGATGATGGTGCCGCAAATGTTTCCCCCTAGGGTAATCTTGTTTTGTATGGTGTGATCAGCCACCCGGGCTCCCGCTTGTGCCAAAAGTGGAAATAGATTGGATTCGTGAATTTGGGTTAGGGTAACACCTGCGCCTATTACCAGATGTTCTTCTTGTATCTCCAGTACGTTACATTCGGGTATCTCTTTGATATCAATGACCGCACCTGTAGAAATATTAGTCATACGGGCCATACTAATAATCTCGGTACCTCCCCCATAATACATAGGATTCTTTCCGTGATGTTCCAGGATATGATAGTTCTGAACGGCGCTTTCTACAGTGCCGGGCCGGTAATATTCAAAATCAAAAGGAATCATTGCTTGCTCTCCTCTATCTTTTTCCAGATTAATTCAGGGAACACTGGTATCTGATCCAGTTCCACCCCCGCCGCCCGGCTTAAGGCATTGACTAATGCTGCATGTATTCCTACAATTCCGTGTTCAGCTAGGCCCCGGGCTCCATAAGGTCCAATCATGTTAGGTGTTTCCACCCAATCAACCAGATATTCCGGCTGCTCCCCGATGCGCAATACTTTATAGGTTCTCAGGCTGGTATTTTGCAACTCTTGTTTTTGATCATAGATAAACGCTTCCCTGCTGCCTAGACCCAGGCCCATACCCATTGCCCCCATCACTAACCCTTTTGCACTCTTGGGATTTATTACTTTACCTGCGTCAAGAACTGTTGCCGCTTTTAAAATCCTATAGGTGTAGTCGGCAGTATTTAGTTCTATTTCCACGGCTTGTGCTCCAGGAGTCTGGTAGGGACCAGGTTTTCCTTTCCCTGTGTCATGATCCATAGGAGCAAGATGAGGCATGACATAAGTGCCCCTGCCTATAATCTGGCTGCCTACCGTATTGCCGTTTTAATATTTTTACCCATGGACAATATCTGCATAATCCAGGTATAATTCGGGATTCCCTTTGAGATAAACTCTGCCACTATCCAGTGCCAAATCTTCCGGGGAACATCTTAGGGCCATGGCTGCTACACTTAAAATCTGGCGTATTGCGTCTAGTGCCGCTTCCTCAACTGCCCGCCCAACTAAAAAAGTCGACATGCTGGCTACGGTTTTCCAATCGTGAGGACTAGTGCGGGTATTGACCTCCATTTCCACGTAAATACGATTAATATCCAGTCTAAGTTTTTCAGCCAAAATCTGAGCCAGGGTGGTCTTGGTAGAAGGACCTATTTCTACTGCCCCAACGTTCAGATTGGCGCTCCCGTCAGAGTTAAAAGAAATTATAGCGGAGGCAAAAGCATCGGTAGGAGAGCTGGAGGTCTTCCAGAGACAGGCTACTCCCTTAGCCCGGATATGGCTGTTGCCCATATCTACGCGCTGCCCTTCATCCCAGTTAATCAACTTCTGCAATTTGTCCAAACACGCGGGCAGATAACCGAGGTTGCTGGGGGTCAGCATTACTTGAGTAGGAGTAGTTTCTCCGGGTATAATAGCATTTTTTCGGCGCAGCTCCAGGGGGTCCATGTTTAGAGCATTGGCCAGTTTATCCATGGTACGCTCCACGGCGAAGGTAAATGAAGGGTGCCCAAAACCGCGAAATGAAGTTGAATAGGTATGGTTGGTATAGACACAGTAAGCATCACACCATACATTGTCAAGCTTATATGGTCCGGTGCAGCTCATAGCCATGGCAGTGGTCATGCGGGGTCCGGTATCTGCATAGGCACCGGTTCCGGCAAGAAATGAATACTCCCCGGCGGTTAAGGTACCGTCCTTTTTAGCACCTAGTTTTACCCTGGCTTCCAGGGCAAGTTTTCCTGGAGAACCGGCCATATCCTGCTCCCGGGTATTAGTAATAATCACTGGTTGGCCGCCGACTGCCTGAGATGCCATTACTGCCAGGTATTCCAGGTTGGTTGGAGCTTTCCCCCCGTATCCTCCGCCGACCAGAGAGACATGTACGATTACCTTTCCCAACTCCACCCTGAAATGCTGGCTGATAAGCCTGCGTACTGCGAAGGGAGACTGGGAGCTAGTGTGAATAATGATTTGTCCGTCCGGGAGTATTTCCGCCCTGGCATTCCGGGGTTCCATTGCTATGTGATCGGCATGGGGGATGGTGTATGTTCCCTCCACCGTTACCTCACTATCACTCCAACCTTGATTTATATCTCCTTTGCGGATTTTAACCTGATGAGCAATATTAGAGTTAGCTATTGGATATACATCCGGAATCTCTTTTTTATATTGACCCAAATTGTCATGCACCAAAGGAGAGTCGGGCTTTATTGCTTGACTGGGAGAATCAACCGTAGGTAATTTTTCGTAAAATATCTTAACCTTAGTGGCTGCCGCACTGGCCTCTGCCTCACTGCGGGCGACGACTATTGCTACTGGTTCACCATAGTAGCGTACCTTCCCTATAGCTAGAGGAGGGCGATCCTCTATAACAGAGCCAGTTAACATAGGGTAACTGGCCCCAGTCAAAATCGCCCTTACACCTGCCATATTACTGGCTTCGACGTAGTCGATGCTTTTTATATTTCCATGGGCACAGGTACTGGTAACCAGTACTCCGTGCAGAAGCCCCGGTGAAGAAACATCTGCATTATACGTAGCCCGGCCTGTTACTTTTTCCCAGGCGTCTTTGCGAATAACATCTTTTCCTATAGATTGGAACTCCAAGAAAGTCTCCTCCTTAGTCTTATTCTTTAATACATTTATTATTTCCCTTTCTTAAGCCAGTCCAATATAGCGGTGGCTATATTATGTGCAATTCATTAATTAAAAATTTCCACCAAATTTATTATTTGTATTAAATTCCACTCCAAACAATTCGGCTAGATAAATACGTTATCCTAACCATAGAAAATTTCTTACTGCCTTAGATATATAGAGGTAGGATTACCACTTGAGAGCGATTTTGTCCAATCAATGTCAATATTGATAGAATAATAAAGAAATAACCATAGTTAGAAAGAAAGGAGGTGTTTGTAATAATGACTTTACGTATTAAACCACTATTTTTATTAAGTGTATTGGTTGTTTTTTTAATCACTTTATCTCCCCTCCAGGCCCAGGCCAACGATTACAGTGATCAAATATTATGCTGGAATAGCCGTGGTACGGCCGTAAGTCAGCTTCAGGCGGATTTAAGCAGTCTGGGATTCAATACATATGGCATAGACGGAATTTTTGGTTATAATACCTATAATGCAGTGGTAAGTTTTCAAAAGGCTAAGGGACTTGCTGCAGATGGACTTGTTGGAGATAATACAAAATCTTATCTAAATGAAGCACTTGCAGTTAACAGCTTTGATCTAAACCTGAAGTTAGGGAGCACAGGTGCAGCTGTGAGCCAATTGCAGAAGGATCTTACCAGTTTAGGCTTTAATACATATGGTGTAGATGGTATTTTTGGTTCTAACACCTATAATGCAGTGGTAAGTTTTCAAAAGGCAAAAGGGCTCAGTACTGATGGGATAGTAGGAACCAATACCAGGACAGCCCTAAAAGCTGCTTTGCTTGGCAAAAGCACAACTGGCAGCAATAATCAGGCAGACACATCTAAATATCCAAAGTTAAGTAAAGTAAACGGATCATTTGGACAGTTTCGGTATAGAGAATTATCCGGCGGCAGAATAGAAGTAGATCCTAACTGGATAGCCGAAAATATTGTAACTATAACTTTACCTGGTCTAAATCAACAAGTACAGGTAAATAAAGCGGCTAAAGACAATTTTATTCAAGCCTTTACCTACATTAAAAATGGTACCGCTATCATAAACGGGAAGCAGGTTTCTCTGTTAAGTCTTATTAAATCTATGGATGGAACATTTGTAACCCGGCATGTTAATTGGAACCCTGCTAATGGCTTAAGTAATCATTCCTGGGGAACTGCTATTGATATTAATGCAGATAATCACTTTAGATACGTTAATCCCGTAACAGAACCTAACGACCCTAATGTAATACTCTGGGAGAAAGCCTTTCAACCAGCGGGATTCAGTTGGGGCAACAGATACAGTGATTCCATGCACTTTGAACTAATAAAATAAAGGCACTTCAATAGACTGCCGACAAAAAGGCCCGCTTTTAGGTTATAAAGCCTGGAAGTGGGCCTTTTATTACTAAATCAATTTTCATACCCCTTTTGCTATTGCCTAAGTCGTAGTAAAATAAGGGAATTAAATTGTGTAGTAAGGAATGCGAAAATATCCTTTAAGATAGGGGTCAGAATTATGTTCATGTACGTATTTTCAATAGTACTAATAGTAGCGTCGAATATCTTATATAATTTATGCCAAAAAGTTACGCCTCAGAGAGCCAATCCATTTTCAGCATTATTTATTACTTATCTGACTGCAGCTATTTTTTCCATAATCGTGTTTCTCTTAAATAAAAGTAATGAAGGCTTTTTTCAAAGCATGAAAGAATTGAACTGGACCAGCATAGCCCTTGGCATCTCCATTGTTGGTCTTGAATTTGGCTATTTAATGGCTTATCGAGCGGGTTGGAAAATAAGTCTGGGTTCTTTGATAGCCAATATCGCTCTTGCAGTTGTACTTATCCCCATAGGAATACTGTTTTTCAAAGAGGGGTTCGGGCTTAACAAAATCCTTGGAGCTGTTTTTTGTATTATTGGACTAATACTTATTAACAAGTAAAATAGCCACATCGGACCAGGGCTGCCCAGCCAGGTTCGGCACCTGAGTTACTACCCAAAATCCTTCCTCGCCTATCCGTTGAATTTCATTAGGTTTGTCTGTATTAGGTTAAAAAAGTTGTTTAATTTTTTTTGCTTTTAGAAATGCTAAGAAAAACGAGAGAGGAATGGATGTTATATGAATACCCATAGAGCCGAAGAAATTGTTGATTCACTAGGTGTTATTGAAGTGCTTTACCAAGGTTCTCCCATATGGATTGAGCAAATCAGTGGCGATAGTGTACAGATTAGAGATCTAAATACCCAGCAGCGTTTTCAAGTGCCGGTAAATGACCTGATTGAAAGGTAAAGGACCGGATACATTTATATATACCAGCTAATTTTGACTTGGTTGGAGTTGGCTGGTAAAAAAAGAAACCCGCCATACTGGCGGGTTTTATTTAACATAATCAGCTCTTACCTATAGCAGCGTCTAAAGCTCTTGATGAGATTCTTGCAAATCTAAGAGGCGCCATTATTGCTTCCCAGTGAATATAAACTAAACGAGGGCTTTCCTTAAGCCAATGGTTGTGAACAGCAGTGGTTTTTATTCCATGGCGCGTTAATGCATCTAAAAAAGGTTTAACTTCCCTTTGCCTGAATACAAACTCTCCAAAGCAAAGTGCCGTACCGTTGCTTCTTACATCCTCAAAAGAAAAAGACATATAAAATACTACTTTAGAACGAGTCCTTCTTCCTAATATCTTAACTATAATATCATTACGCATTCTGGTAACAAAGCAAACGCCCTTAGGAGCATCTGTTTCTTTTTCACCCTTTAATATCTTGGCAAATCTATCACAAGTGGTCATGAGCAATCCTCCTTTCTTCTCTAGTCCATGTTCTGACTGGCGGCTATTTAGCTCATTAGAGCATTACTTTTTCCCCATAGCGATGTCTATAGCTCTTGATGAGATTCTTGCAAATCTGAGAGGTTCCATTATTGCCTCCCAGTGGATATAAATCAAACGAGGGTCATCGAAAAGCCAATGATTGTGAACAGCAGTTACTTTAATTCCGTGGTGAGTTATTGCATCTAAAAAGCGTTTAACTTCTGTTTGTGTGAATACAAATTCTCCTAGGCATAATGCCGTACCATTGCTTCTTACATCCTCAAAAGAAAAAGCCATTAGCAACACAGTGGGAGATTTAGTCCTTCTGCCCAAAACTTTAACCTTCATATTACGTGTTCTGGTAACGAAGCAAACACCAGGATTTGTATCCCGCTTGGCCCGGAGTATTCTTGCGAATCTTTGGCATGTTGTGGCATTTATCAATCTAATCACCTCCCTTTAGAATCTACTGTATGATATTCCATTTGCTCCCTGGGGGTGCAATTTTGTCCCAAAAGTTGATCGATATTCCTGTGTAACCATTATTTTGAAAGCCGAATAATATATAGCAAATTCTATGAAAGGAGGTATTGAATTTGAGTGGTACACTAACATCGTCCCAATTCGTTCAGCAATCATTGGAGCTGAATCTATTTTTCTTACGTATTATGAAAGAACACTCATTTTTTCTGGAAGCAGGATTTGTATGTAAAGACAAACAGTTGATTGCTCGATCAGAGAGGTTTAAAAATCAGTTCACTGTTCTATTAACTGAAGCGGTAAGGTTGGCCAATGGAAATGTAAGCAGAGCAGTGCTTACCTCCGGAGAAGTAGTCACTAATAAAACCAGACGGGCTGAATTAAAAACTCAAAAACTTACTGGAGTTCACTTTGATACGGCTTTAACTG
>JBDKUD010000107.1:0-4445 GCA_039679805.1 Syntrophomonas sp.
CAAATTGGAATTAATTGCATTTAAAAGCTTTAAAGCCCATGATGAACTCATTTATGTAATTGATTTCTTAAATAAGAGTCTAAAGGACAAAAAAATCATGTTTGGACTGACCAAAAATAGTGAAAAGGATGAAATGACGATAAACGTTTACGAATTTTAGTAAGTAAGGAAGCGGGTTATGAGCAAAGATCTTAAAGAATTTATCAAAGAAATGGTATCAATCGTGGTTATAGCCTTTGTCTTGGCCATGATTTTAAGAACTTTTGTTATTGAGGGAAGGATTATTCCCAGCGGTTCCATGCTCCCGACCCTGCAGTTGCAGGACCGGGTAATGGTTAACAAATTCATTTATTATTTCAAAGAACCACAACGTGGTGATGTAGTTGTCTTTAATCCCCCGGAAGTTCTCCATTCTGACAAGCCCTTCATTAAAAGGCTTATCGGTCTTCCCGGGGAGACAGTGGAAGTAAAAAACGGCAAAGTATACATAAATGGACGGGCCCTGAAAGAGCCTTACCTGGCTGAACCTATGAATTATGAGTTTGGTCCGGTGGTTGTACCCAAGGGGTGCCTTTTCATGATGGGTGATAATAGAAATCATAGTTTTGATAGTCATTTGTGGAATGCCTGGCTGACCAGGGATAGAGTTATGGGAAAGGCCTTTGTTATCTACTGGCCTATAAAAGATATGACCGATCTTAAACGGGAGGTTTCTTTTGAGTGAGAATTCTGTTAACCAATGACGATGGAATTAATGCTCGCGGAATACATGCTCTGATTAATGAACTGAATTCATTGGCGGAGATTTACGTGGTAGCCCCCGACCGTGAACGCAGTGGCACAGGCCATTCGATTACAGTATTTGAACCGATAAAAGTTGCCAGCGCCAAGCTGCCGGGAGTTAAGGCAGGATGGATTGTCGGCGGTACACCAGTAGATTGCGTCAAATTGGCTATAAGCAAGTTGATTCCGGAAAAAATTGACCTGGTAGTATCAGGTATTAATCACGGTTCCAATCTGGGTACAGATGTATTATATTCAGGTACTGTATCGGCTGCAGCTGAGGGCGTTATTATGGGCTCTCCGGCTATAGCAGTATCATATGATGATTATGAAAAAGACATGAACTTTGACTTTACGGCCCGGTTTACCCGTCAGGTAGTTAAAAACTTGACCAGAGTGGGGGTAGATAAGGAAACACTGATAAACATCAATGTTCCTGCTATTAAACCCCAGGATATTAAAGGAATAAGGATTGCCAGGTTGGGAGTACGCAATTATGATAACCTTTTTGAAGAATACAAAGATCCCAGGGGTAACACATTTTACTGGTTAGGAGGGGGAGTACTCGAGGAAGAACAGAAATTAGACAGCGATGTATATGCTATCCAACATGGGTACATAAGTATAACCCCTATACATCTCGATTTAACCGACTATAAATTAATAGATGAATATAAACATACATTTAGTAAGTATCTGCAGAATGGCAAATTTATCGAGGACCTGAATCCTCAAATAGAAGGTAGAACATGATATTTTTTAGTCTGCTGCTTAACACCATAATCTTTTTTGTAGTTTTAAACCTTTCATATTTTAAAAAGAAAAGGAATGATCCGGATTACCCGGATAAACCCTTTACCCAGTCGGTACTTTTCCCTTTGTGCCTAGGTATAGTGTTTACTCTAATTGTGGATGCTTTTAAAGGCATAATGATATATCAAATTATTTTATTTATGGTGGCAGCTATTCTGCTATACTGGATTTTTTATATGGTCAGGCGGGATTAGATTAGGGGTCTAATCGGCTTCATAAAAAAGTTTTTGATAGTTTGGTAAATATATAGTACGATTTTTACAGCTATTAGAATGGTCAGTCAGTATATATTGAGGAGGTTGTTTAATGAAGGTTTACCCTAGTAGTAAAATTCGGAACATTGCTGTTGTTGGCCATGGAGGTACCGGAAAAACCTCTCTGGTAGAAGCGATGATATTTGCAACAGGGGCCACAAAGAGATTGGGAAGAGTAGATGATGGGAATACGGTGGCAGATTTCTATCCTGAGGAGATAAAAAGAAAGATTACTATTAGTACTTCCCTGGTTCCATGTGAATACAGGGATCATAAAATAAATCTTCTGGATACTCCAGGTTATGCCGATTTCTATTTTGAAGTGGTCGGAACTATGAAAGCAGCAGATTCTATGCTGGTACTGTTTTCAGCAACCGCCGGGGTTGAGGTTCAGACTGAAATTATTTGGGAAGCCAGCGGGTCTATGCCGAAGATAGCTTTTGTCAATAAGATAGACCGTGAAAATGCTGATTTCGATAAAGTAATCAATGAAATGAAGAATACTTTCGCTGATAATATTGTCCCGGTCCAATTGCCTATAGGCGCTGAAGACAGTTTTAAGGGTGTAGTTGATTTAATAAAAATGAAAGCGCTGCTTTTTGAAAAAGGTACCGGAAAAATGACAGTAGCGGACATTCCTGACGATATGATGGATGATGTGGAAAGTTATAAAGAACAGCTGGTTGAAGCTGCTGCTGAAGCTGATGATGAACTGTTATCCAAATATCTGGAAGGCGAAGAGCTTACTGATGAAGAGGTTTTAAACGGAATTAAAAAAGCTGCCGCGGCTGGATCAGCTGTTTTTGTATTTTGCGGTTCGGCTCTAAATAATATGGGCATTCAGCCGGTTATGGATTTCATGGTTGATTGTATGGCTGGTCCGGAAATTAATTCCCTGGTAGCTGGCAAAGATATTGAAAAAGAACCCCTGACAGCCCAGGTATTTAAAACTATAGCTGATCCGTATATCGGACGGTTGACCATGTTTAGAATATATACCGGCAAATTGAAGGCTGACAGTGTTATTTATAACTCCAGTAAGGAGAAGGACGAAAAAATTTCCCAGTTATTAGTCATGACTGGAAAAGAACAAAGTGCTGTACCGGAACTTAATGCCGGAGATATTGGTGCGCTGGCCAAGCTCTCTGTAACCGGTACCGGAGATACCATTACAGTTAAATCAGCTGCCGTTGTTCTGGATCCCATTGATTTCCCAGAACCGACTTTGAATGCGGCCATTGAGCCCAAGAGTAAGGGCGATGAGGATAAGCTCAGCGGTGCAATTCAGAAATTACTCGAAGAAGATCCGACCATTAAAGTTGATAAGAATGTTGAGACTAAACAAACCATCGTTAAGAGCATGGGTGATACCCATATGGATATATTGATTGAAAAGCTAGCCAGAAAATTTGGCGTAGACGTAATCACCAAGGACATGAAAATTCCTTATCGGGAGACTATTCGTTCCACCGTCGAAGTGGAAGGTAAACATAAGAAACAGAGTGGTGGTCACGGGCAGTATGGTCACGTATGGATAAAATTTGAACCTAATACAGAAGGTAATTTTGAGTTCGCCGAAAATGTCTTTGGTGGATCAGTACCTCGCAACTTTTTCCCGGCAGTTGAAAAAGGTCTAGTGGAGGCTTTGGATGAAGGGGTTTTGGCAGGGTATCCGGTCACAAATATTAAGGCTACTCTTTATGATGGTTCTTATCATTCAGTTGACTCATCAGAAATGGCTTTTAAAATGGCCGCCCGTTTAGCATTTAAAAAGGGTATGGAGACAGCTAAACCAGTATTACTGGAGCCTATTTATAATGTGGAGATTGAAGTTCCCGATACCTATATGGGTGACATTATAGGTGATTTAAACAGTAAACGGGGTCGAGTGCAAGGCATGGAACCAGCCGGTAAAAAACAGGTAATAAAAGCCCAGGTGCCTTTGGGAGAAATGGCCCGGTATACTATTGATCTTAAATCAATGACCCAGGGACGTGGTAAGTTTAAGATGGAATTCTCGCATTACGAAGAGGTACCGGCCCAAAATGCGGACAAGATTATTGAAAAGGCTAAACTGGAAAAGGAAGAGAAAGAAAAATAGAACCAAAGAGGGCTTTATAAGCCCTCTTTTTTAAAACTGTTCCATTGGAGGTTAATATTAAATATGTTTGCAACATGGGTATGGCAAATGTTTCAATGGGGGAGCAATTCGGTATTAGAACGGTTGGGACTGGCATTTCTCATATTTCTAGGTTTTTACTTGCTAAAAAAGATATATACAAGGTATGTCTTCAACCTTATAACACGAGTTTGTAAAAAGGCCAGCACCAGTTTGTATTCTCGCATAGCAATTGCTTTTAAAAAACCAGTGGAATATTTATTTCTAATTCTGGGAATATATGCAGCTCTGACTTATTTAACAGTAGAGCCGTCCCGGGGTTCACTACTACTAGCCTTATTACGATCAGCAGTAATAATATTGGTAGCCTGGGGTTTATATGATTTGGTAGACGAAAAACTGCTATTGTCAGATGAGTTCCAGGAAAAACTTAATGTAGATGGGATACTGATACACTTCTTTTCTAAAATAATCAG
>JBDKUD010000088.1:0-5388 GCA_039679805.1 Syntrophomonas sp.
ACAGGCCCATGCCTGCCGATAAGCAAGAGGATAGCAAACCCCGCCACCGTAGGAGGCAGAACAAGAGGCAGGGTAAGGATGCCGTCCAGCAAGCCCTGCCATCTGCCTCTGTAATTTGTCATCCACCATGCTGCAGAAATTCCAAGTATAAATATAATGCCTGTGGCAGCAAAAGTAACTTTTATGGAGATTAATGCCGGTGAAAGATCAAAGTTCATTTTAAATATTACTTTCTCCTATAAAACCGTAAAGCCATATTTTACAAACACTGCTTTAGCCTTGTCAGAAGTGAGGAAATTCAAGAAATCCTGTGATGCAACCGGCTGTTTGGTTGATTTTACCACCGCCCCGGGGTAAGTCACCGGATCATGAGAATCTTCAGGTGCGGTTGTAATTACCTTTACATTGGCTGAAGATGCCGCATCGGTTGAATACACCACACCTGCATCAGCATTGCCGCACGCTACCGTGGTCAGCACTGACGTAACATCCTTTTGATAGACAGCCTTGGCCTTAGCCTGATCCAACAGGTTATAGTATGTAAATACCTGTACGGCATACTTTCCGGCCGGAACCGTGGTAGGTTCTCCCAGCGCCAGGTATTTTATAGAGCTGTTGGTAACATCCTTAAAACTGCTGATATTGAGTGTTGAATCACTTGGAACGATCATAACCACCTTGTTTTGCAGAAGATTCTTGATTGTGTTACTGTCCACCAGTTCTTCCTTTTTTAAAGTGTTCATGTTGCTTGCTGCTGCTGAAAGGAAAAGGTCAACCGGTGCGCCCTGTTCGATTTGCTGCTGCAGAGCACCAGATCCGCCATAGGTAATTGCCACCTGGGCATTGGGCTTATCTTGCAGATACATTGCCTTGACTTCTTCTAATGCGTTTTTTAAGCTGGCTGCAGCTGATATTGTCAGGTCGGATTTCGTTACGATGTTGGCTGTATTGGTACTGCCTGTCCAAGTGACATCATATCCGAGAGCATGTCCTATAAATCTGAAGGGAATATATATTCTGCTGTCTTTGGCAACTGCGGTTGTATCCATTGTAATTTGTCCGTAAGATGTCTGGATTGTTTTGGATCCGAGTTTGATTTTTATTGATCCGTTTATGACCGCTGTCTGAGTACTTTGATCCCAGGCAACCTTCGCTCCCAGATTTTCAGAAACAACTCTAATCGGCACCATGGTTCTATTCGCTGAATCGACATATGGTGTTCCATAAGCAGCCGCGATTGAAATCGGATTGCCGTCAATGGCAACGTTTACATTTGATGCTGCTGAAGCTGCAGCGACTGCCATACCTAATACCAGAACCATCATTGCAAGTAATAGAAATTTCTTTTTAATTGATTCCATAAAAATTCCCCTCCATTTTCTAATTTGTATTTGTTTGTTTTCATTAGTTTATTAAATTTTTTAATTAGACTTCATTCTGGCCATCGCACCTTTAGACGGAACCATAAGTTTGGGAATATAAGCTTGCCGTGGCGGAGACTTTTGGGTAAAGCCACAGATTTAAATTAAAGGTCCAACTGTACTCTATCCTCCTTTATAACAAAATTATTCTGTATAATTGATCCGACCAGCACGGTAACACCTGCAATAGCAGATGTTACTCGTGCAAAGCCTGGAAGGAGTGACAACCAGACCGTAGTTAAATTATACAACGTAGCTCAACATTATAAGGCAGTACATATATAATTAAATTGCATAGTTTATGCGTTATGAAACGTTACGTTACGTAACGTAACGTAACTATGTAATTATATTAGATTATGTTAAAATAGGTGTCAAGAGGAATCGGAGGTGAACGAAAGTGCAAGAAGACATTTCACTTACACCGGTAGAAGTCGCAGGCATTTTAAAAATCGCCAAGAATACCGTTTATGAGTTGATCAAGCGCGGGGAGCTCCCCGCTTACCGGGTAGGCCGTAAAATACGAATTGATATTAAGGATGTAGAAGCCTATAAGAAACAAGGCAAGAAGTTTGAATTTTCTCCAGAAAATTCTTCAGTATTATTAGGCTCCCCGTCACTTCAATCAAAAACCGAAGGAGAATATGTTCAGCCCCGGGGCATGGTAATTTGTGGTTTGGATGTTATACTGGATGTTTTAACCCGGCATTTGGAAAATCGTTCTAATGGCATCAGATCATTCCGTCAACATGTAGGGAGTTTTTTCGGTTTATCTGAACTCTACCAAGGAAATGCGGATTTGGTTGGTATTCACCTCTGGGACGGTGATACGGAGGTTTACAATATTCCCTATGTACGCCGCCTGCTTCCCGGTATTGCAACGGTAATTATTCATTTAGCAATTCGTATGCAAGGATTTTATGTTGCGCATGGGAATCCATTAAATATTCAGACCTGGCAGGATTTAACCCGATCCGACATAAGATTTATTAACCGGGAAAAAGGTTGCGGTACCCGGGTTCTGTTAGATGAACAACTTCGCCGCCTGGAAATAGACCGGAGATTAATTAATGGCTATGAAAGGGAAGAATTTTCCCACCTCGCGGTAGCCAGTGTAGTGGCACGCGGAGAAGCTGATGTAGCCCTTGGTATTCAAAAAGCATCTATGCAAGTACGGGGAATAGATTTCGTGCCTTTACATAAAGAAAGTTACGAACTGGTTTTAAGAAAGGAGGACTTAGAAAAGTCGGAATTTCAAATGGTTCTTAAGGTTATCCAATCACCAGCTTTTAAACTGGAATTAAAGGGACTGGGAGACTATGATTTGGCCGAGACCGGGAAAATTATGTTTATCGGATAACCATTGTGTAAACTTCAGCACTTCTCCCCAAATTGTAAAAGGCCAATATATAGCCTTTTACAATTTTCCCTGCATAATCCCTGGATTATATTCTGGATATTATGTAAACTAGTCTTTTTATGGGCGTTAAAATGGTCTTATGCTAAATTCACGAATATAAGCTCCTTTAGTATATTCTCTTTGCAGCAATTACCCCTCTGACTCCACCACGAGGATTATCAACATCCCCGACATACCTCGGTATCAAATGCATATGAACGTGAAAGATTGTCTGTCCTGCTGCTTCTCCTATGTTAAGCCCTATATTATAGCCATCTGGTGCAAATTCTTTGTCCAAAAGCTGTTTACATTGCTCTAGAAGTTCATTCATAGCTTGGTGTTCCTCTGGAGTCGTATCAAAATATGAAGCAACATGTCTTTTAGGGATGATTAATATGTGACCTGGGTTAACTGGATACTCATCAAAACGGGCCAAAGCCAGATTATTTGCAGCAATAACCCCGGTAGGGTTACAAAATGGACAACTCATTTTAGTCACCTCTTATCTAACCATTATATACCAATATAGCAGCGGGAAGGTTCTTAACAAAACTCTTCACTATTTGCCAGCACTTTGGGCATATAGACTCTTATGTAAACTTCACAACTTATAGGGGATACTTACGAATACCATTATTATGTTCTCTCTTTTTCTACGGCTTTACGTTTTAAGGTTGGCCCTGCATGTGTTTTGTCTTGATTTGTTTCTGCATTTCTGTAAATACTAGTTCATAAAATATTCTATTACCTTTTGCTTATACATTTTAACAACCTCCTTCTGAACATAGCGGGGACATTTTTCTCAAATTTGCAATAATTTTGGGAAGAACTTCTAGTACATAATCTACATCTTCATCGGTGTTATCTTTACCCATAGTTAATCGTAATGAACCATGTGCAATTTCGTGAGGCAGTCCCAGTGCTAATAATACATGCGAAGGATCCAGGGAACCAGACGTACATGCAGACCCGCTGGAGGCCATTATTCCCAACCCATCCAGCATCAATAATATGGATTCACCCTCTACAAACTCAAAACAAAAGCTTACACTACCCGGTATACGATTTTGGGGATGACCGGTAAGTCTTGAATTAGGAATAGTATTCAATATGACTTTAATTAAACGGTTTCCGAGGTGATTTAGTTTTTCTGCTCGTTCCGGCATATGGATCCCGGCTAATTCAGCTGCTTTGCCCAAGCCTACAATACCGGGAACATTTTCCGTTCCGGCTCTCAATTTACGTTCTTGACCACCGCCGTGAAGCAAATTACTAATTTTAATACCTTTTTTTACAAACAGGAAACCTACCCCCTTGGGGCCATATAACTTATGACTTGATCCCGACAGCATATCAATACCCATATCCTTTACATCAACAGGGATTTTGCCCAAAGACTGTACCGCATCAGTATGAAAAGCTGCTCCCCCCTGATGGGCAATACCTGCCAGTTCCTTTATGAGTTGAATGGTACCCACTTCATTATTAGCGTGCATAATGGAGACCAGAGTGGTGTTAGGTCTCATTGCCTGCTCTAAATCGTTAAGTTCAACTAAACCATAATTATTTACCGGCAAAAAAGTGATCTCAAATCCCTGCTTCTCTAAATATTCACAAGTATGCAGTATCGCATGATGTTCGATTGCTGAGGTTATCAAATGATTTCCCCTACGGCGATTAACCTGCATATATGTTATTAGAGCCTGATTATCCGCCTCTGTACCTCCGCTGGTAAAAATAATTTCCTGAGGGGAAGCATTTATTAACTCGGCTATCTGCTGCCGAGCCTTTTCAAGCGCACGCCGTGAATTCTGTCCCAAAGAATATACACTTGAAGCGTTACCAAATCTTTCGTTATAATAGGGTACCATTTCATTAAAAACCTCCGGGTCAACCGGAGTAGTAGCACTGTGATCCATATATACAGTTCTCACCGATAACACCCCCATATAAATTAAATTTTTAAGTTGATAGTCTTCGATAAACATTTCTCTCCTGAAAAGTTTATTTTAAAAAAACCCGTAAACAGGCGTGTGACCTATTTACGGGTTTAGACTATTTACATTTAGTTTATTCAAACTCCACTGAAAACTGACTGAGTTTATTAGCCAGTTCTCTTTTTCTGCAACTGTCACAGAGCTTAATATCATTATCAATTCCTGTTTTTGCTGCAACATATTTAAGCTCTTCCGAGGTGGCAAACGGTTTACCACAATTACTGCAGGTAACCAGTTCGAAGGTCTTATCCCAGATTATCCGCTGATTACCGGTCTGTTTCATCTCGATGGCACCGGTAGGGCAGATCTCTGCACAGGAACCGCAGCCAATGCAGGCAGCAGATGCTTCATCATAAGGGGTAGCAATCCGCTTTTCGGTTCCCCTCATTATAGCTGATATAGCACTGGTACCCATTTCTTCACAGGCATAGGAACATAAACGGCATAAGATACAGCGTTCATTGGGGTCACCTTCAATAGCATTCTCAGGACAGCCATATTCTTTATACATCTTGTTCATAAGCTCACTGCCTTCGGCTCTCTTGGCAATAAGCATGACAATATTGCGTCT